>NZ_JBYTAG010000061.1:0-43679 GCF_058787995.1 Cupriavidus sp. FW305-27 | reverse complement strand
GAGCTTCCGTTGAGCCGTGCGGCATATTGCCACCTGCAGGTCTATGAGCGCCAGCGCGCTGCGCACCAGACGGCTGGCTGAGCAGCCTTCGCCCATTCATGGAAATCACCAATCACGACATGACTATGCCGTCAGACTGTGCTGCGCGCGACCGAGGATGTCGAAAATGCCTTCTCGGCGCTGATCAAGCGTGAAGATCCGGCCGGCACGCTGGCACAAGGCGAGACATCGCCGGCGTTAGAAACTCCGGCGTGCGTGGTGCTTTCAGCAGATCGGCCAGCACCGCCTCGTATTCGCGCCGGTAGGACGCTTTCAGGTGGTGGTCCCTGAAATGCTGCTCGCTGCAGGCCCAGTTCTCATAGAGAACCAGGGTGTCAGGATCTTCGAGCGAGCGGTGCAGATACGTGTTGATAAAGTCCGGCTCCTTCGACATCTGCTCGAGGACATCAAGCAGTCTCGACTCTAGCTCAGCGCGCCGCTCGGGCTTGCCCGGCAGATGGACGATAAAGGCAATGGATTGGTTCATGAAGCTGCTCCAGGCAGGATGGGCCACCTCATGCGCAGACCGCGCCCACGCCGCGGCCCGCAGAGGCATTGACTTACAGTTGGCTCATGCCGCCGTCGGCGATGATTTCCGTACCGACGATGAAGGCCGATTCGGGCGCCGACAGATGCAGCACCGTCGACGCAATCTCCGCCGGCAGGCCGAAGCGGCCCAGCGGAATCCGGCTCTGGATCTGCGCGGCAGTGGCCGACAGGGTGTCGGCTTCCAGGCCCAGCTTGCCGTACAGCGGCGTCGTCACCGGCCCGGGGCTGACCACATTTACCCGGATGCCCGAGCTGACCAGCTCACCCGACAGGGTCCTGGCAAGCGAGATCAGTGCTGCCTTGCTGGCGGCATACACGGAAGACATCGGCATGCCGATGCGCGCATTGATCGAGCCGTTCAGCACGATCGACGTGCCCCGGTTCAGCAGCGGCAGCAGCGCCTGGATCTGGAAGTACGCGCCCTTCACGTTGGCGTTGAAGGTGGCGTCCCACAGTGCCTCGTCCACATCGGCAACGGCGGCAAACTTGGCAATGCCGGCGTTGATGAAGACGGCGTCCAGGCGGATGCCTGCGTCGGTCAGCTGGCGAGCCAGGTCACGCGCGGCCTGCACGGTGCCGGTTTCGTTGCGGATGGCGATGGCCTCGTTGCCGAGCGTGGCGCGGGCGCCCTCCAGTGCCGCTGCGTCGCGGCCGGTGATGACCACGCGGGCGCCTTCCTGGGCGAATGCCTGGGCAGCCGCCAGGCCGATGCCGCTGTTGCCGCCAGTGATCAGAACGGTCTTGCCTTCGAAGCGATTCATGATGTCCTCCAATCGGGAAAGGTGAATTTGAACAATTGCGTGACTGGAGTATGGGCGCTGGCCTCCGGTTTGCCATACGATCAATCCGACGAACACGTTCGAAGGAGTTGCACATGTTGTCGGAGGACGAATTGGCCCTGCTGGAGGCCATCCGGGAGGCCGGCAGCCTGTCGCGCGCGGCGGCCAGGCTGGGCAAGGCGCCGTCCACGGTGTCGCACGCCGCGCGGCAGCTGGAGCAGCGCTTTGATGCACTCTTGTTCGACCGCCGCGGCTACCGCCTGCAGCTGACGCGCGCCGGCGAATTGCTCACCGAAGAAGCCGCCCGGCTTGCGCAGGATGTCGCGCGCGTCACACAGCGCGTGCGGCAGGTCGCCAATGGCTGGGAAGACCGGTTGTGGATCGTGACCGACGAGCTGATGGAATTCGAGACGCTGATGCCCGTCATGCATGCGTTCGACGCGCAGGAATCCGGCGTGGCGCTGCGCGTCACACACGAAGTGCTGGCCGGCACCTGGGAAGCGCTGCGGGATGGCCGCGCCGATCTGGTCATCGGTGCCACCAACGAGCCGCCCGCCATCCCCAACCTGGGGTGGTTCGAGCTGGGCGTGATCGAATGGGTGTTTGCGGTCTCGCCCCGGCATCCGCTGGCGGCCGCGCGCGAACCATTGACACGTGAGGAGATCGCCCGCCATCGTGCCGTGGTGGTGGCAGATTCATCACGCCTCACGGGCGGCCGCGCTTACGGCATGGTGGGTGGTCAGCGCTTGCTGGCCGTGCCGAGCGTGCGAGCCAAGACCCTGGCGCAGCGCGATGGCCTGGGGATCGGCTGGCTGCCCAGGCACCGGGTCGGCTCGCTGCTGCAGCGCGGCGAACTGATAGAGAAGCGCACCGCCGACCCGCGCGAGCCCAACCTGCTCTACGTGGGCTGGCGCGGCGATCACGAAGGCCGCGCGCTGCAATGGTGGCTGGAGCAGTTGCGACGGCCTCGGCTGGCCAGGCTGCTGGTGCGGGGCGTCGACGCCTACGCGTAGCTGGCAGGGCAGCGTCGCACCATCTAAAGTACCTTGTGGCTTTGCGATACCAGGCAAGGAGAATCGTGATGGCTCAAGGATTCGACGCGATCATCATCGGCACCGGACAAGCCGGTCCCGCACTCGCTGCGCGGCTGGCCGGCGCGGGCATGAAAACGGCCGTCATCGAGCGCGCGCGTTTTGGCGGCACCTGCGTGAACACCGGCTGCATTCCCACCAAAACCCTCATCGCAAGCGCGTACGCAGCGCAACTGGCGCGGCGGGCTGCCGAGTACGGCGTGACCATCGGCGGGCCGGTCGCCGTCGACATGAAGCAGGTGAAGGCACGCAAGGACGAGATCTCCGGCCGTTCCAGCAACGGTGTGGAACAGTGGATGCGCGGGCTGGAGAACGTCACGGTGTATCAAGGTCATGCCCGCTTTGAAAGCGCGCATAGCGTGCGGGTCAACGGCGAACTGCTGGAAGCTGACCGGATTTTCGTGAACGTCGGCGGCCGGGCCCTGGTTCCGCCCATGCCCGGGCTGGACCAGGTGCCGTACCTGACCAACTCGAGCATGATGGAGGTGGATTTCCTGCCGGAGCACCTGATCATCGTTGGCGGCAGCTACATTGGCCTTGAGTTTGGCCAGATGTACCGGCGTTTTGGGGCCAGGGTGACCGTTGTCGAAAAAGGCTCGCGCCTGATCCAGCGCGAAGACGAGGATGTGTCGCAGGCGGTGCTGGAGATCCTGGAGCGCGAGGGGATCGAAATCCGGCTCAATGCCAACTGCCTGAGCGCGCGCAGGGAAGGCGACCACATTGCGGTCGGGCTGGATTGTTCGGACGGGGCGCGCGACGTCCACGGCTCGCACCTGCTGCTGGCGGTCGGGCGCGTGCCCAACACGGAGGACCTGGGGCTGGACCAGGCGGGGGTGGAGACCGACGCCCGCGGCTATATCCAGGTAGACGAACAGTTGCGCACCAATGTCCCCGGCATCTGGGCGCTTGGCGACTGCAATGGCCGCGGAGCGTTCACGCATACGTCGTACAACGACTATGAGATCGTCGCTGCCAACCTTCTCGACAACGATCCCCGCAAGGTGACGGACCGCATCGCAGCCTATGCCATGTTCATCGACCCTCCGCTCGGCCGCGCCGGCATGACGGAAGCAGAAGCCCGGCAATCCGGACGCAGGCTGCTGGTCGGCTCTCGCCCCATGAGCCGCGTCGGGCGAGCCGTGGAGAAGGGCGAGAGCCAGGGCTTCATGAAGGTCGTGGTCGACGCCGATACCCGCATGATCCTGGGCGCCGCGATCCTCGGCGTGACCGGCGACGAGGTGATTCACTCACTGCTCGACATCATGTATGCCAAGGCACCCTATACCACCATCAGCCGCGCGATGCACATCCATCCGACGGTGTCGGAGCTGGTACCGACGCTGCTGCAGGAATTGCGGCTACAGGCTTAGCTGGCGCGCCGGCTCGACCGGGGCGCACATCAGAGGAACGGCGCAATGTTCGCCATCGCGCGCGTCACGTAGGCCACCTTCTCGCCCACTGGCGCCACATAGTCAATCGCGTTGCGTGCAGCCTCGACGCCTTCCAGACGGGCGATGAACCAGGCGGCCAGGTACTGCGACGCCAGGCATCCGCCGGCGGTTGCAACGTTTCCCCTGGCGACAAACGGCTGATCGAGCACAGCCACGCCTGCCTCCACTACCCATGGCTTGGAGATCAGGTCCGTACAGGCCGGAACGTCGTTCACCAAGCCCAGTTTGGCTAGTATGAGCGTGCCCGAGCATTGCGCGCCCAACAACTGGCGCGTCGGGTCGAAGCGGAGTTGCGACATCAGCGCGGTATCGGCGACGACTTCCCGGGTTCGTATCCCACTACCCACCAGCACAGCGTCCGCGTTGCATGCGTCCTCCAACGATGCTTGCGCCTCCATCACCACACCGTTCAGCGAACGCACCTTGGCCGCCGGACTGGCGATCGAAACCCGCCAGCCGGGCCGCTTGACCCGGTTGAGGATGGAGAGCGCGATCAGCGAGTCGATTTCGTTAAAGCCTTCGAAGGTCAGGATGGCGATATGCATGGGGCCTCGTGGGAGTGGCGACGTTGGGTTGCGCCATCGTAGAGCCGGCAGTCAGTACATTCAAATAATTGTTATAGATACGCTCAGGCTGCGTCCTGCGGGTCCGCAAACGTCGCCATGCGCAGGATCGCTTGCCTGAGCTCCGACCTGAGTTGCGCCACCAGCTCCGCGGCCGGCAGGGACCTGGCCAGCGGCGCTGCCTGCCCGGCCCACTGCGCCGCGTACTCAGCGCTCCCCGCGGCCTTGGCAGCGGCGTGAAGCGCCTTTCCCGCGTCATAGGCGATCGGGTAGTCCGGCACCGGAGGTGCGTCGGCGGCGGCGCCGAGTGCCGTGAGCCGGTTGGTGAAGCCCCTGGCCGCGCGGCCCGATATGGCGCGGGTGAGCGTGGTCGCGCGCGGCTGGGGCGCGGTCAGCGCCGCGCGATAGGCGGCATCGGCAGATGACTCCGGGCAGGCGACGAATGCGGTGCCAAGCTGGGCGGCTTCTGCCCCGAGAGCCAGTACCGCGGCAATGCCTGCCCCGTCCATGATGCCGCCCGAGGCAATCACCGGAAGTTTCGTGCCCAGCACCAGAAGACGCACCAGAGCCAGCGTGCCGAGGCCTTCGTCGTAGCCATCGGTGTCGAAGGCGCCGCGGTGTCCGCCAGCTTCAATGCCTTGCGCGACGATGGCGTCCACGCCGGCGGCCTCTATCTGGCGGGCCTCATGCAGGGACGTTGCACTGGCCAGCAGCACAATGCCGGCCGCGCGCAGCGCGTCAATTTTCTGCTTGGCGGGAAGGCCAAAATGGAAGCTCACAACCGCTGGCTTTTCTTCCAGCAGCATCTGGAACATGGCGTCGTCGGCCACGAAACTCCTGTAGATCTCGCGCAAGCTGGCGGGTGTGGTCGCGCCGTGCTCGGCAAACTGGGCGGCAAGGTAGCTGAGCCAGGCCTGCTCGCGCACCTCATCGGCCTTGGCGGGGGCGTGGCAGAACAGGTTGACGTTGAATGGCTTGCCGGTCAGCGCTCGTGTCTCGCGGATTGTCTTTCGCGCCGCTTCGGCATCCATTGCCCCGACGCCGAGCGAGCCCAGCCCGCCGGCCTCTGACACGGCTGCAGCCATGGCCGCTGTGCTGACACCGGCCATGGGCGCCTGGATGATGGGCGTGGAAATGCCCAGGATCGAACAAAGGTTGCGGCGCTGGCTGGAAGGCCTGGAAGTGTCCATGAGAGTCTCTTTCGCTTTGATGTGCATGATTCCGCTCGGGAAATTTTCGAAGGCGAGGCTGTGTCGGAGGGTATCGAGAATGCCATGAAATCTCGCGGCGTGAGAAGTTGCTGCGGCTTCGCAATGCATTGTTCATCGCGCGACGCATCCGGACCTGTCGGTGCCGGGCAAGGTGGCTTACCGCGCGCGCCCCGCATTGCGTGCCTGGAATACCCGGCAACTATCGACTAGCTTGAAAGCCTTGGGCCGCTTTGATGGGGCATCATGATGAAGAGGATCACAGGGCGCCTGGCCACCATTGTCTCCGTGGGTGTAGCAGCGGGCCTTACTGCCGCAAGCGGCGCGTGGGCCTCTGACATCGTCTGCAAGCCAATTGCGCGCGAATCCCCCGTACGCTGCAACAATCCGGATGGCTCCGGGGTGAGATGCAGCCTTGCGACGGACGAGGCCGGTCCGCAGGCGCGCCCGCGGCATCTGATCTGCGATTCCCCCAGGCTGTCAGAGCGCTACGAGCGCATTTACGCCGAGCAGCAGAGGATGCTGCGCAAGGGCAGGATCCTGGACTCGGACATCGCGGCGTGGCGCGGCCGGCGCGATGCGTGCGGCTCGGTGCGCTGCCTGGAAAGCATGTTCGCGAAATTCTGGCGGGAGCGGGATTCGATGCGAATCGCACCGGGCCGGTCCGACTCCGCGAATCAAGCAGCAACGGCGGTGTCGCCACCCGCCAGCCAGGAGGCGGCACCGCCGCCTGCGGTGTCTTCCGCGCAGGGCTCGCAGACCTCAACGCAGATCCCTGCGCCGACGCAGCGCGTGCAAGAAGAGCCGCCGCCGGCAGAGCCGCTTGCCGAGGCGGCTGGACCGGAACCCGTCGAACCAACACGGCCGACGGCTCCGGCTGTTGAAACGCTGCCTGTCTGGCAAGCCACAGCGCCTCCCGTTGCCGAGAACAAGAACAGCCGCCCGGACAAGTCCCATCCGGCAGCCCTTGCCGTGGAGAGCCTGCTTTCAGGACTGGTCGTGATGGGTGCGGGGTTCCTGTGGACGCGCCGTGCCGCGCGCGCACAGGATCGGACGCGTTTCGCCATCCCGGCGGCGGCGGTGGTCGTCTATGGCTTGCTGCTTGTGAATGCGCTGCTGCTGCCGTTTACGCTTGCCGTGAAGTGAGGACACTGGCGCCTTACCGACGACAATGCATGGCTCCGCATCTTGAGCAGGCGGGGGCCATTGCGGCTCGGCGTGCAGCAGCTATGCATGGATGCGCCGCACCGGCGTTCAACGCCCCTTGAAAATCGGGTGCCGGGCGCAAACCGACAGCACGATGCGCTCGGACTGCACCAGGTAGTCGTTGAGGGCTGCGGCACACTCTGCGAGCTTGCCCGCCTCGAACAACTGCAGGATGTGCTGGTTCAGCTCGACATATGGGCCATGCAGGAATTCGGGATCCTGCAGCATGCCGAAAGCCAGGCGCAGCTCGGCCAGCAGGTGGGCGAACATCACGTTCAGCCGCTCGCTGTCGGCCAGTTCCACGATCGCCATATGGAACTCCATATTGGCGGTACCCGCGCCTTGCCAGTCGCCGCTGTCGCGGCAGCGCAGTCCCATTTCCACCGCTTCGCGCAGGTGCTTCCTGGCTGGATGGCTGGGGTAGGCCTGGGCGATGGCCTGGCACTCGATCATGCGGCGCACGCGGTAGATGTCGATGATGGCCGCAATGCTGGGAATTGCCACGGATACCCCGCGGTTGGGTTCGTGCTTGAGCAGGCCTTCCTTGGTCAGCACGCGAAAGGTCTCGCGCAAGGTGTTGCGCGAGATCTGCAGGCTCTCGCTAAGCGCGGCTTCCGACAAGCGCTGCCCGGGCGCGAATTCGCCATGCACGATGCGCTGGCGAATCTGCTCCGTGACCCGCTCGGCCAGGTTTCTTACGTCAGTACTGGATGTCATGTTGGCTTGCGTCAGGGGCGACAGGTTCAGGCATGCCCCGTGCGGCGATGTTATCTCACTTTGTTGAACAATAGGCACAAGATTGGTGCGAAGTCTGCCCTGCAGACGTGACTTAGGTGTATACGAGAATCGAACCTCAGCCAATATTGTTCAACAATATGTCACGGTGGTTGAGTCATACGTGCAGATAGATGAACATGGCATGTGTTTTGCTAAACAGCGGCTGGGGTGCGGGGCCGCTGTCTTAGTGGTCTTGCTCGCTACCGGAACTTCGTCGTGAAGACATCGCGACGAGCCTTGTCCACGCTTTGTCCTTATCCATAGTGAGCGCAACCATGTGGCTTAAAGAAACAAATCAGGCGGAGCGCAAGACGCTCTTTGCCGCCTTCGTCGGCTATGGGGTCGATGCCTTCGACTACATGATCTACACCTTCATGATCCCCACCTTCATCCTGGTGTGGGGCATGACCAAGGCCGAGGCTGGCTACATCGCGACGGGCGCGCTCATCAGCTCGGCCATCGGCGGCTGGCTGGCCGGCATCCTGGCCGACAAATATGGTCGCGTGCGGATCCTGCAGCTGACCGTGCTCTGGTTCAGTTTCTTCACGTTCCTGAGCGGCTTCACCCAGTCCCCCGAGCAACTGTTCCTGACCCGCATGCTGCAAGGCCTGGGCTTTGGCGGCGAATGGTCAGTCGGTTCCCTGCTGATCGCCGAGATGATCCGGGCCCGCCACCGTGGCAAGGCGGTCGGACTGGTGCAAAGCAGCTGGGCCATCGGCTGGGGCCTGTCGGCGATTGCATTCTGGGCGGTCTATGCCGTGTTCGAGCAGCAATACGCATGGCGCGTGCTGTTCTGGGCCGGCGTGCTGCCGGCGGTCTTTATCCTGTATATCCGCCGCAATATCTCCGAGCCCGAGGTGTATCAGGAAACCAGGGCCAAGCTGGCCCGCACCGGGCAAAGCAATAACTTCATGCTGATCTTCAAGCCCGGCGTGCTGCGCGTGACGGTGCTGGCAAGCCTGCTGGCGACCGGCATGCAAGGTGCCTACTATTCGGTGACGACCTGGCTGCCCACCTACCTCAAGATGGAACGCAATCTCTCCGTGCTCAACACCAGCGGCTACCTGATGGTGCTGATCGCCGGGTCCTTCGCCGGCTACCTGACCAGCGCCTGGCTGTCCGACCGCCTGGGGCGCCGGCGTTGCTTCATGCTGTTTGCGGTGAGCGCGGCCTTCCTCGTGATCTGCTATACGCAGTTGCCGATCACCGACGCCGCGATGCTGGTGCTGGGTTTCCCCCTGGGTTTCTTCCTGTCCGGGATCTTCTCGGGGATGGGGGCCTACCTGACGGAGCTGTATCCGAGCCATATCCGCGGCTCCGGCCAGGGCTTCTGCTACAACTTTGGCCGTGCGGTCGGTTCCATATTCCCGGCCATGATCGGGCATATGAGCGCATCGATGTCGCTGGGGGTTGCCATCGGCTATCTCGCCGCCGGCGCCTATGGGCTGGTCGTTATCGCCTGCCTGCTGTTGCCGGAAACGCAAGGGCGCGAATTGCTCGCCGAAGCCGGGGCCGAGGCCGCGCATTGATCTGATCCAAGACACTGGAGCAACACGCATGCAAGATTCCGCACTGGAACGCACCCGCATCGCCGCCGTGAACGCCGCGCGCGCAGCGCGCGCAAGCTACCGTGCCGGCACGGTACAGCCTACCGCCGGCATTGCACCGGGGATGACGCAAGCCAACATGATCGCGTTGCCGCGCGACTGGGCCTGGGACTTCCTGCTGTACGCGCAACGCAACCCCAAGGCCTGTCCCGTGCTCGACGTGATCGAAGCGGGTGCACAGCAGACCGTGCTGGCGCAAGGGGCCGATATCCGCACCGATATCCCGCTGTATCGCGTGTGGCGCGACGGCAAGCTGGCGGAGGAGGTGGCGGATGCCACGCCCCTGTGGACTGAGCACCCGGACCTGGTCACCTTCCTGATCGGCTGCAGCTTCACCTTCGAGACGCCGCTGCAAGAGGCAGGCATCGAGGTGCGGCATATCGCCGACGGTTCCAACGTGCCGATGTACCGCACCAACCGCCAGTGTCGCCCGGCTGGCCGCCTGCATGGCGAGATGGTCGTGTCCATGCGGCCCATCCCTGCGCATCGGGTTGCCGATGCGGTTTCCATCAGCGGACGCTTCCCGTCGGTGCACGGCTCGCCCGTCCATGTCGGCGATCCGGCCGCGCTGGGCATTGCCGACCTCGCCAGGCCTGACTTTGGTGACGCCGTGCGTATCGAGCCGGGCGAGATCCCGGTGTTCTGGGCTTGCGGCGTCACGCCCCAGGCGGCCGTGATGGCGTCAGGCGTGCCGTTCGCCGTGACGCATGCGCCGGGCCACATGTTCATTACCGACGTGCCAGACAGCACGTATCACGTCTAGGACCTCCGGGTCATTGCGGAGCTCGTTTTGCGTTTTCTGCCCGTCACTTCGAATGCACTGCTGGTGGAACTGGCCGACCTGGACCAGACCCTGGCCCTGCTGGCCTCGCTGCAGCGCGATCCCGTGCACGGCGTGGCGGAGCTGGTGCCCGCCGCGCGCACCATCCTCGTTCACTTCCGCCCATCGGCCATCAGCGCCGCCGCGCTGGTATCGGCCATCGCCGCGCGCGACCTGTCGCAGCGCGTCGAGCGCAGCAACATCCTGGTCGAGATTCCGGTGCGCTATGACGGCGAGGACCTGGCCGAGGTGGCCCAGCTGCTTGGCATCACGCCCAGGGAAGTGGTGCGCCGCCACACCGGCAGCGAATACACCGTTGCCTTTACCGGCTTTGCGCCAGGCTTTGCCTATCTCAGCGGCGGCCATCCCAGCTTCGACGTGCCGCGCCGCAGTACGCCGCGCACGCGTATTCCCGCCGGCGCCGTGGGCCTGGCTGGCACCTTCAGCGGCGTGTACCCGCAGGCCAGCCCGGGCGGCTGGCAGATCATCGGGGTTACCCCCGTGGCCATGTGGGACCTGAATCGCGAACAGCCTGCGCTGCTGCAGCCCGGCTATCGCGTGCGCTTCATCGACATCGCCACGCTCGATGGCGTGCTCGATGCGGGCAGCGCCATCGCCGCCGGCGCCCCGGCGCGCCAGCCGTTGCCGACGGACAAGGCGGCTGCTGCCGCGGCGCTGAAGGTGAGGGCCACCGGGCTGCAGACCGTGTTCCAGGACCTGGGCCGGCACGGCCAGGCGGGGCAGGGCGTCTCGGCCTCGGGTGCGATGGACCAGGCCGCCCTCAAGATGGCCAACCGCCTGGTCGGCAACCGCAGCGACGGCGCGGCGCTCGAGACCGTGGGCGGCGGCCTGCAACTGCAGAGCGTGGGTGAAACCGTGCTGGCTGTCACTGGCGCCGATGCGGCGCTGACGGTGCGCACTGCCGATGGTCGCCAATGGAGCGTCCCGAACCACCAGGCCGTGGCGCTGGCCGATGGCGACACGCTGAGCATCGGTCAGCCTCTTGCCGGCGCCCGCAGCTATGTGGCAGCACGCGGCGGGTTTGCCGTCACGCCGGTCCTGGGCAGTTGTGCGACTGACTCGCTGGCCAAGGTCGGTCCCGCGCCACTGGCCGTGGGCGATGTGCTGGACCTGCTGCCCGCACCGGCCGGCGCCGTCGTGGGCACCCCCGGGTTGCCTGCCGCCGATCTGCCCACGGTGGAGCAGGACGTCGTGCTGGATGTGGTGCTCGGTCCCCGCACCGACTGGTTCACTGCGGAGTCCGTGGCGCGCCTTGCTGCGCAGCGCTGGCAAGTCACCCCGCAATCCAACCGCGTGGGCCTGCGCCTGGCCGGCGAGGTGCCGCTGGAGCGCGCCATCACCGGCGAGCTGCCCAGCGAGGGCACCGCCCTGGGTGCGTTGCAGGTGCCGCCAAGCGGCCAACCCGTGCTGTTCCTGGCCGACCACCCGCTGACCGGCGGCTACCCCGTGATCGGGGCCGTGGCGCCTTACCACCTGGACCGCGCCGGACAGATTCCGGTTGGCGCCTGGCTGCGCTTCAACCCGCTCGGCGCCTTCGAAGAACTTCAACCGTCAGAACTGCAACTGTCGGCGCAGCGATCGTCTGCCGCCTGAGCGCACAAGCCCCAACCGAGATTTGCGATGAAGAAAGTCCTGATTGCCAACCGTGGCGAGATTGCCGTCCGCATCATCCGCGCCTGTGCCGACTACGGAGTCGGGTCGGTGGCCGTGTATGCCAATGCTGATATCGACGCGCTGCACGCGCGGCTGGCCGACGAGGCCTACGGCCTGGATGGCGACCGTCCGGCCGACACCTACCTGAACATTCCCAAGCTGCTCGATATCGCCCGGCGCAGCGGGGCAGATGCCGTGCATCCAGGCTACGGCTTCCTGTCGGAAAGTGAAGCCTTTGCCAAGGCCGTGATCGATGCCGGCCTGGTCTGGATTGGCCCGTCTCCCGCCACGATTGCGCGGCTGGGCGACAAGGTGGAAGCGCGCAAGATCGCCTTGCAGGTTGGCGCCCCGCTGGTCGCCGGCACGCCCGACCCGGTCGTGGATGCCAGTGAGGTACTGGCCTTTGCCGAGCAGTACGGCCTGCCGATCATCATCAAGGCAGCCTTCGGCGGCGGCGGCCGCGGCATGAAGATCGCATGGCGCATGGATGAGGTGGAGGAGTTGTACGCCTCCGCCGTGCGCGAGGCTGTCACTGCCTTTGGCCGCGGCGAATGCTTCGTTGAGCAGTTCCTCGACAAGCCCCGCCATATCGAAGCGCAGGTACTGGCCGACCAGCATGGCAATGTCGTGGTGCTGGGCACGCGCGACTGCTCGCTGCAGCGCCGCAACCAGAAGCTGGTCGAAGAAGCCCCCGCGCCGTTCCTGACCGACGCGCAGCGCGCGCGTATCCACGCCGCCGCCCGCGACATCTGCGCGGCGGCCAGCTACACCAGTGCCGGCACCGTGGAATTCCTGCTCAGCGCCAGCGGCGCGATCTCCTTCCTGGAGGTCAACACCCGCCTGCAGGTGGAGCACCCCGTGACCGAGCAGACCACCGGCGTGGACCTGGTGGTCGAGCAATTGCGCGTGGCGGATGGCTTGCCGCTCTCCATTACCGAAACCCCGGCGCCGCTGGGCCATTCAATCGAGTTCCGCATCAACGCCGAGGACGTGGGCCGCGGCTTCCTGCCCACGCCCGGGCCGGTGCAGACCTTCGAAGCTCCGTCGGGCCCCGGGGTGCGCGTGGACTCGGGTGTGCAGTCGGGCTCGGTGGTCCCCGGCACATTCGACTCGCTGATGGCCAAGCTCATCGTGACCGGTGCCACGCGCGAACAGGCGCTGGCGCGCGCACGCCGTGCGCTGCGCGAGTTCCGTATCGAGGGTGTGGCGTCGGTGCTGCCGTTCCACCGTGCGGTGATCGACCACGCAGATTTCCTCGGCGCGGATGGCTTCAGGGTCCACACGCGCTGGATCGAGTCCGACTTCGCCGAACCGCTGGCAGCGGCCACCCGTGCCGAGCCCCGGCACGATGCCAGCCTGTTGCGCACCGCCATCGAGATCGACGGCCGCCGCATGGTGCTGGGGCTGCCGGCGCAGCTGCTGCGCGGCCTCGCCGACGCGCCCGGGCAAGGCAGCGCCGCGGCGCCGGCCCAGGCCGCCGCTACTGACCCGGCCGACCTGCCATCCCCGATCGCCGGCACCGTGCAGACCTGGAAGGTCGCAGTTGGCGACGAGGTCAAGGAAGGCGATCTGATCGCCGTGATGGAAGCCATGAAGATGGAGATGCAAGTCCATGCTCATCGCGGCGGCCGCGTAACGTGGCAGGCGGCCGCAGGCACGTTCCTGACGGCGGGGACGCGGCTGGTCAACATTGTGTGAATTCACTAAGAATGCCGGCCAAAGGGTAGGGCGCGCCGCTCAGTTCAGCACCAGCCCCGCGTGCGCCAGCAACCGGCGAAACACCGCCAGGCGTGTATCGCCGGTCTCCGCCAGCCGGTCGCAGACATGGAGGTGTTCACGCATATCGCTGTGTCCGCGCAGCGCATCCTTGCACTCCCGCTCGGAGATCTCAAGGTGGACGCCGGCGAGCACCGCGCGGCCCTTGCCAACCCGTGAACTGACGATGGCCGGCGGCGTGCCATCGATATCCGCATAGACGGCCAGGACCTGCGTGTCAGCGCCGGGAGCGTCGCCGAAGTCAAAGCGGCAGCCGCCATGGTAGTGGGTGTATAGCGACATCGGGACATCGGTCAGGCTGTCCGTGGTGCGCAGTTTCACCGCGGCCGTGGTACGCGGCGTGCCGTCATACAGCATGCCGTCAGTCAGTTCTGGCAGCGAGCCCACTGCCACGGCGTCGACAAAGCACAGCTCGCGCGGGCCGCAGATTGCGCCCCTGGTGCCGGCGTGAAACGCCAGTTCCCGACATGCGTAGTAAGCGCCCGCGCAAATCCCGAGGTAGACGCCGCCCTGTTCGACGAAACGCCGGATGCGCGCGTTCGGGGCACCGTTCAGCATTGCACAGTAGGGAAGGTCGGCGCCTCCCGGCAAGACAAACAGCACCGCCCCATCGAACAGCGTGGCGTCGTGCCGGATGTCGTCTGCCATCACCGCACGGTTCTCGTAGGTGCTGGCGTGGAGTTGGTGCCCGATGGTCCGCATCAGGCATGCGGTCCAGTCGGAAGCGCCGGCGTCGACATAGGTCAGGATCTGGGGCCTTGGCATACCGGCATCCGCTTTTGAATAAGGAACGGGAACTCACGGGACGGCTCCGGTACCGGTCTCGGAGTGGAGGTTGGGTGATCCAAGGAACTCTTATTGTGCATCGACAAGGCACATCATTGCCCTGAATGGATTCAAGCATAACGCTGCCGATCGGGAACAGCTCGCCTGGCGGCTAGTCACGCAAATGCTCGTCCGTGAATTTCCGGAATATTTCCATGCTGGGCGCCTCGGTCCGCCCCGCCAGGGTGAAAGAGGCATAGCGGGGGCCATCATCGACCGCTGGGGTCGTGACCAGTTCGCATAGTTTTCCTGCGGCAATCTCCGCACGCACTGCGGCGACGATGCTGAACAGTATCGCGTCGGAATCCAGCACAGCTTCGACCAGGCTCCGGACATTCTCGCACCTGAGGCTAAGGCAATGCTCCGGATCCGCGCGTGGACCGAAGCGCTTCACCAGGTTGCGCGCGACTTCCGTGCTGAGCGGGGCGGAAGCCAGCGGATAACGCATGACATCGTCAAACGATACGGCGTCTCCGCCGGCAGCCTGTTGCACAAGCGGATGTCCTGTGCGGCAGATAAAGCGGCCCTGCAACGCGTTCAGCAGTTCGTGGCGAAGGTCCGTTGCTGGCGCCACGCTGCTCACCTCCACGATGACTGCATCAAGCGATCGCTGACGCAGCTGGATCATCAGCGCATCGGAAGTACCAAGCGACACGCTGACCTGTATGCCGGGATGGTGCCTGGCCATGTATCGGAGAAACGGCGTCGCCAGCACTGCGCCCGGCCCCGCGCCCAGCCCGACGCGGATGGCACCCAGGTGGTGGTGGTGGAACAGTTCGACGCTGCGGTGCAGTTCCGCTTCCTCGAACACGATGCGCCGGGCCCGGTTTGCAGTCAGCTCCCCCAATGGGGTCAGCACATTGCGCTTGCCGTGCCGGTCGATCAGGCGGCCTCCCAGTTCGTCCTCCAACGTCTGGATGCTCCGGCTCAGCGCGGACTGGGTCAGGTGCAGGCGTTGTGCCGCCTGGCTGAAGGACGCCATATCCGCCACCATCAGCAGATGCTTGAGATGTTTGAGATGCATTGCGCACTTATAGATGAGATTTTTGAATAAATTTTAGACCGATAATGCATTGGACGCATGCCGGACGGCGCTTTACGATCCGATTCCACAAGAACACGCATTGAGGAGACCGCCATGACCCGATTCAAGAACATTGGCCGCCGTTGGCTCGGCGGCCTGGTTGCAGCACTGCTTTTTGCAGGGCTGGCGCCGGCACACGGCTTTCCTGACCGGCCGGTAACGCTGATGGTGCCGTTCCCGGCGGGCGGCCTCTCCGACGTTGTTGCCCGGAACCTGAACGGGTCCCTGGCCCGGCAGTTCGGGCAGCCAGTCATCGTCGAGAACCTCGGGGGAGCTGGTGGCGCGATTGCCGCGCAGAAGGTCCTTCATGCACCGGCCGACGGCCACCTGCTATTGCAGGCAGGGCCCGGCGAGCTCATCACTACGCCGCTGGCCAATGCCGCAATCAAATTCAGGAGCGAAGATTTCAGGCTGGTGCATATGGTCGGCACTGTCGATCTTGCCATCCTGGTGCGCAGGGATCTGCCGGTAAAGGATGTCGACGAACTCGCCGCCTATGCCGCGCAGGCAGCCAAGGCCGGCAAACCACTGACGTACGCCAGCGTCGGCATCGGCTCGCTCTATCACCTCCTGGGGGCGCACATGTCCCAAACCATCGGAGCGCCGATGACTCACGTCCCTTACAAGGGCGGCGCGCCCGTGATCCAGGACCTCGTTGGCGGAATCGTCGATATCTTCATCTCGCCATTTGGCAAGCCTGACATCGAACGCATGCGCACCGGCCAGGTCCGGATGCTGGCCGTACTGTCGCCTACGCGAGTGGAGGCAGTGAAGTCGGTCCCCAGCGTCAATGAGAGCAAGGCGCTGCGAGGCTTCAACTATTCAACCTGGGCTGGCATCTTCGTGAAGAAGGACACTGCCGAGCCTGTCGTGCAGGCGGTGCACAACGCGATTGTGCATACGCTGGCCGACCCCTCGGTGCGCGCAAGCCTGGATGCCGCGAACCTGCCTGCGTCCAAGCCGGTGTCGCTTGCCGAAAGTCAGAAGGCCTATCAGCAGAGCATCGAACAATACCGCGGCATTGCCCGTGCCATCGGCTTGCAGCCGCAATAAGGACGACATGCATCCCATCCTGGCCGCGCTGCGGGACAGCGCCGAAGAGTTCGTAGCAGTTCGCCGTGACCTGCACCGGCATCCGGAGCTCGGCTTCGAGGAACACCGCACCAGCGACATGGTGGCCAGCCTGCTCGCCGAATGGGGCTATGAGGTCGAGCGCGGGCTGGGGACAACGGGGGTCGTCGGCCGGCTGCGACGCGGTACGGGCAACCGCAGCCTTGGCATTCGCGCCGACATGGATGCCCTGCCGATGGAGGAGGCCACAGGGCTCCCCTATGCCAGCTGCCATCCCGGCGTGATGCACGCCTGCGGGCATGACGGGCATACCACCATGCTGCTTTGCGCAGCAAAGTACCTCGCCCGGCGCGGCGACTTCAGCGGAACCCTGAACCTTATCTTCCAGCCGGCAGAGGAGGGGTTGGGCGGTGCAAAGAAGATGATGGAGGACGGACTGTTCAGGAAGTACCCTTGCGATGCCGTCTTCGCCATGCACAACGTACCGGGCACCGCATCGGGCCGTCTGCTGTTGCGCGAGGGCGCGGCGCAGGCTTCGGCCGACAACGTCACCATCACGCTGGAAGGCGTCGGCGGCCATGCGGCGATCCCGCACCACGCGGCCGACCCTGTCGTGGCCGGCGCCTCCATCGTGATGGCCTTGCAGACTATCGTGGCGCGCAATGTCGATCCGCTGCAAGCGGCGGTCATTACCGTGGGCGCGTTCCAGGCCGGTACCGTCTCCAATATCATTCCCTCGCACGCCGTGCTCAGGCTGAGTGTCCGCGCACTGGACCGCGATGTGCGAGAGCGGATCGAGCAGCGTGTCAGGGACCTGGTATCCGCGCAGGCGCAGAGTTATGGCGTCACGGCGCAGGTCGATTATCAGCGCGGGTATCCAGTCCTGGTGAATACGCCGGCCGAAACGGCGTTCGCAAGCCAGGTCGCCCTGGACTTGCTGGGCGCGAGCCACGTCAACTGCCAGGCGTCGCCCATTGCCGCCAGTGAGGACTTTGCCTTCATGCTGGATGCCGTGCCTGGCTGCTACCTGTGGCTTGGAAACGGCGAAGGCGGAAAGGCCGGAGGCTGCTCGGTCCACAATCCCGGCTACGACTTCAATGATGGGAACATTGCTGTCGGTGCGGCGTATTGGGCCCTGCTGTGCGAACGTTTCCTCGTGGACTAAACGCCACCGATCCCCCTGGAACTGTCTGGCGACCGTCGAAATGCTGCTCGATTTCGGGGCCGCACGGCTTGCGCCCAGCGCGGCCCCGAGCCGATGTGCCCGGGGACAGACACGTCAGGCTATTCGCACCAATGCATGTGGCTTCTCTATTCCGGCTTGAGGTCGAGCTGATTGGCAATCTGTTGGTACCGCGTTGTGGTCGCGCCGAGCATATCCCGGAAGGCCTTGGGAGATGCAGGTGAAGGGAGAAATCCCAGCCTTTCTGCAAAGGCCTTGAATTCAGGGTCTCGGAGGACCTTGAGCAATGCGGCGTTCAGTGTATCGACGACGTGCGGATCCATGCCGGCCGGACCAAGTATGCCGATATAGTTGTCCTCTACGTAGCCTGGGATGCCAGATTCAGCAAGCGTCGGTACGTCCGGAAGGAGAGGGTGGCGGTTTTCGCCGGTAACCAAAAGAGCCTTGGCGCGACCCGATCTGATGTTTGGCAGCTCCGCGGCAACGCTGTCAAACATCACGGATACCCTTCCAGAAGTCACATCGATAAAGCCTTCCGGTGCGCCACGGTACGACACGCGCATCAGGTCGAAACCGGCCAGCGCCTTGATTTGCTCGGTCGCAAACATGATGCCCGGCGACGGCGAGGCGTAGCTCAGGCCTTTCTCTTTTCGCGCCATCTGGACAAATTCTCGGCCATTGTTGGCCGGAAGGCCCGGACTACTGACCAGTACAAGAGTCACTCTGACCAGACTGGAAATAGGAGTGAAATCCTTCAACGCATTAAGCTTGTGCGATGAGTACAACATCGGCCCGATAATCAGCGCATTGCCGCCGACAAGCAAGGTACGGCCGTCTGGTGGGCTCTTGGCGACAACGCCAGCGGCAATGTAGCCGTTTGCCCCGGGCCGGTTTTCAACGACAACAGGTTCGCCCAGTACCTGAGAAAGCTTCTGGCCGATTGCCCTGGAAAGCGTGTCGCTGCCTCCGCCCGCGGTATAGGGAACGATGAGGCGACGGGGCGTCGTGCTGTCATTGGCGTGAGACGGCATCGAGACTGTGGTGACCAATGCACAGAACAGCAGCGCGATCGAATTTTTCATGACCGGTGTCTCCTTAATGATTTTCTGAGGCAGAGCGGCGCCTGCGGCGCCGCTGGTGCTATGCGAGATTCACGAGGATGGTCTTCATCTGTGTGAAGTGGTCCAGCATTGCCTCAAGCGATGCCTCCTTGCCCAAGCCGGAATTCTTGTAGCCGCCATACGAGAGGCCAGGCTGGGCTACGAGATTCTGGTTTACCTGGACGAAGCCGGCCTGAAGCCTCAGGCTGGCATCCATCGCCGTCTTCAGATCCCGGGTCCAGACTGACGCCGTCAAGCCGTAGTCTGTGTCGTTGGCCATCGCCAACGCGTCCCTGTAGCTCGAGAATTTCATGACGCAGACGACCGGACCGAAGATCTCTTCGCGCGCCAGCTTACTATCATTGGTCAGGCCGGTGAACATCACAGGGCGGATGAACAGTCCGGCTCCCAGCGCCAGGTCTGCTGGCAATGTCGAGCATTCCACCGCGGTTGTGCCGGGCAGGGATCGTCCCGCTTCGATGTATCCGCACACCTTGTCGTACTGGGCTGGCGAGATGATAGTGCCGATGTCCGTGGCCTCGTCCATCGGATCGCCAATCTTCATGGCATCGACCAGCGCCTTCACCTTGCCGACAAATGCGTCATGCACCGACTCGTGCACGATCATCCGGCTGGAGGCCGAGCAGCTCTGGCCCTGGCGGGTGAACCGCATGCCGGCCACCGCGCCGGCGGCAGCCTGATCCAGGTCAGCGTCGGGCATGACGATCATCGGGCTCTTGCCGCCAAGCTCGAGCGTGACGGGGATCAGCTTGTCGGCCGCTGTCTTGTAGATGATCTTGCCTGTTTCCACGGAGCCGGTGAAAGTGACCTTGTGCACACCGGGATGCGCGACCAGCGGCGCGCCGCATTCAGGGCCATAGCCGGCAACCACGTTGAGGACACCCTTGGGCAGCACCTGGCTCAGGATCTGGCACACGCGCAACACTGCCAGGGGTGCTTCCTCGGCAGATTTCACCACGACAGTGTTACCGGCCACGAGCGAGGGTCCGATTTTCATCGCCAGGATGTACATTGGCGCGTTCCAGGGCAAAATCGCGCCAACGACGCCGAGCGGTTCCCGCACGGTGAGCGTCAGGACATCCGGCCGGTGGGGCACGGTCTCGCCCTTCAGCTCCGGGGCCAGGCCGCCGTAGTACTGCAGCATGTCGGCGATACCTTCCGCTTCGGGACGGCTTTCGGTCCGAATCGCCTTGCCGGTCTCGAGTGTCACAAGCCGTGCCAGCTCCTCGACGTGCGAGGCCAGCAGCCGGGCACATTCAATGACCAGGGCGCCGCGCCTGCGCGCCGGTGTATCGGCCCATTCGCGCTGGGCGCGCTGCGCGGCATGGACGGCGAGATCCACGTCATCGGCAACGCTGAAGGGCGCATCCGCGATCTTGCGGCCGGTGGCGGGATTGATCACGGCGAACGTCCTGCCCGAGCGTGTGGGCGCAAGCTCGCCGTCGATGAAATTGTGCCCACTCAGGGCCAGGGCCAGATCTTCCGCGTTGAGATTGGGATGGAGGGGGTTAGCTGACACAGAGGTCTCCTGGGCTATGCAGCATTAATTGAGAGAAGCGCTGTTTTCGATCAACCTGGCAACTACGGTCCAATCGCGGGCGCCAAGGCCAGATTCGCTTAGCTGCCGGTACAGCTGGATGGCCCTGGCGCCAAACGGTGTCGCGGCGCCAACCTCACTGGCGGCAGACGCGACGAGGGAGAGGTCCTTGAGCATCAGATCCGCCGCAAATCCAGGGACATAATCGCGACTGGCGGGCGAAGACGGCACGGGGCCCGGCACCGGGCAGTTGTGCGAGAGGGTCCAGCACTGGCCGGTAGACTGTGTGATGATGTCGTACATCGTCTGATAGTCCATGCCGAGCTTGCTGCCCAGGATGAAGGCTTCCGAGACGACCGCGCTGCTGACGCAGGCGATCAGGTTGTTGCACAGCTTGGCAATCTGGCCATTGCCGCTGGCCCCGGCATAAAAGATTCTGGCGCCCATCTGGCGCAGGACTGGCTCAGCGCGGTCGAAGGCCGTGCGCGCGCCGCCGACCATGAATGTCAGCCGCGCTTCGCGGGCGCCAGCCTGGCCGCCGGCCACGGGAGCATCCAACATCGCAAAGCCGGCTTGCGCCGCTTCCGCGGCGACAGCACGCGCGGCGGCGGGTCCGATGGTTGAGCTCTCGATCAGCAGGGCTCCCGGCGCGGCGACGTCCAGGACACCGCCTGCGGTGCAGTACAGGTTCTTCACGTCATCGGCATTTCTCACGATGGAAATGACGATCGATGCGCCATCGACAGCCGCTGCCACGCTGCGCTGCGATTGCCCCCCCTGTCCGGCGAAGCCGGCCAGTGCGGCTTCCGAGATATCGAATCCCTGCACGTCGTGGCCCGCACGTACAAGGTTCAGGGCCATGGGCATGCCCATATTGCCAAGACCAATGAATGCAATTCTGCTCATTTCGCTTACCCCTCAGCTATCGGTTGCCGGTTCGCTTGCGCACAGTGCGGTGCGACGCCCGGGGCGGATCGCATCGCGATCGTCCTGTTGAGGGCGAAGCATCCTGGGTGCATCGTTCACGGTGCGCGAGTAGCGCGGAGCCGGGCTGGGCTGCACGACACCATCGATGGTCGTGAATACCCCGCGCGCGCGGGCGTGCGGGTGATCGGGCGCCTCGCTCATCGAAAGGACCGGGGTGACACAGGCATCGGTGGGGTCGAAGATGCGGCACCATTCGTCGCGGCTGCGGGTCTTGAAGATCGTGGAAAGCCTGGCTTTGAGATCCGGCCAGGCTTTCGGGTCCCGCTGGCGGTCGAAGTCCGGGTCGTCGGCCAGACCTAGCCTTTCCCGCAGCAGCGCATAGAACTCGGGCTCAACCGCGCCGATCGCGATGTACTTGCCATCGCTGGTCTCATACGTCTCGTAGAAATGCGTGCCGGTGTCGAGCAGATTGACACCGCGCTCGTCGCGCCACACACCGGCGGAACGCAGCGACCACATCATGCTCATCAGCAACGCGGTGCCGTCGAGCATGGCGCAGTCCACCACCTGACCTTCCCCCGTGGCGCGTGCATGCAGGATGGCGCTGACCATGCCGAACGCAAGCAACATGCCGCCGCCGCCAAAGTCTGCGACCAGGTTGGCGGGTGGCGTTGGCTTGCCGCCCTCGCGCCCGAAGGCGTGCAATGCACCGGCCAGCGCGATGTAGTTGATGTCGTGCCCGGCGCGCTGTGCGAGGGGCCCGTCCTGGCCCCATCCGGTCATGCGCCCGTACACCAGCCGCGGGTTGTCAGCCAGCAAGACCTCAGGGCCAAGCCCGAGTCTTTCCATGACGCCCGGGCGGTAGCCCTCGACAATGCCGTCCGCGTCGCGTGCGAGCGCGCGGGCCTCGCGCACACCTTCGGGCGTCTTGAGGTCAAGGTGCACGACGCGGCGCGAGCGTGCCAGAACGTCCTTGCTCGCATCCATGATGCCTTGCCGCCAGGCCGGTACATGCCGCGCCACGCGGATGACGTCCGCGCCGTTGTCGGCCAGCATCATGCAGGCGAATGGCGCCGGCCCGATTGCGCCGAACTCGATGATCCTGACGCCTTTCAATGGACCGCTCATGCTTGTGCTCCCACCGCGGACTTGCCTGCGGCATCCGCCTCGTCCATGCGGCCGGCGACCACCCGGCTTGCAAAGGCCTGGTTGATCTGCGTTGCCGTCTTGCCCAGGCCCGCGAGGAGTGCGCTGGTGTCCTCCCCGAGCAGGGGCGGCCGGCGGCGGCTGGCCGCTGGCGTCAGCGCCAGGCGGATCGGGGACCGAAGCTGACGCACTCTTCCGAGCAATGGATCGTCATCGTCCGAGTACGTGCCGTTGTGCCGGACCTGCGGATCGGCGAAGAACCCGGCCAGGTCGTTGACGCGCCCAAGCGGGACGCTGTGCTTCTCGGCAAGCTGCTCGACGGTGGCCGTGTCGAGCCGCCGCGCGCTGTGCCGGATTTCATCCCACATCGCCTCACAGTGATCGCGGCGCTCCTTCACACCAGCGAAGCGGGGATCGTCGATCAGGTCCAGGCGGTCAAACATCCGGCAGAGATTCCTGAACTGCTCGTCGGTGAAGATATGGCCCATGACGTGGCCGTCCGACGTCCGGATTGGGAAGTAGGTGTTGGGCAGGGCGCGCGCACCGATACTTGGCGTCTGGAAGTAGTGGTTCACCATCAGATCCGGCAGCATGAAGGCGGCGTAGACGTCCAGCAGCGACACGCAGACCCGCTGGCCCTTGCCGCCGTTGCGCTCGCGGTGGACGAGCGCGGCCAGAATTGCTTGTGCGGCGGTGGCAGCGGTAATCTTGTCGACGACCGAATTGCGGACGGGCTCGGGCTGGTCCTGGCTGCCGATGCCCGGCATGGTCCCGCTCAGCGCCTGCACGACATGATCGTATGCGGGCCGTGCGGCATACGGTCCATCGACGCCGAAGCCATTGATTGACGCATAGATGAGCCTTGCATTGGCCTGGCAAAGGGTCTCATGCCCGAGCCTGAATCCGTCCATCACGCCCGGGCGGAAGTTCTCAATCAGCACATCGGCAGTCAACGCCAGCTCGCGCGCCAGCGCTTGTCCCGAAGGGGACTTGAGGTCGATGCACATGCTTCGCTTGCCACCGTTGAACAGCGCGAATCCAGCCGCGACCCCCTGGTGCTGGGGGTGCCCCTTGCGCATGGGATCGCCACTGATGGGCTCGATCTTGATGACCTCGGCCCCGAGATCGGCCAGCATCTGGCCGGCGAACGGCCCGGCAACCATGGTTGCGAATTCCAGCACGCGCAATCCTGCGCACGGGCCGGGTGCCTTGTCCCCGTTTTCGGTTGTCATATTGTTCCCCGAAGTTTCTGTACACCCAGGCGGTGTTGCGTGAAAGACGCCCGCCGCCGTCGGGTTCCCTACATCAGCACACCCGCCATGCGTCCGGCATTTCACGGACGAGTTGCTTACCCTGCCGTCTCCCTGCCTCGGCGGCCACCTGGCGCCGGCTGGGGTCGAAGTTGTTCTGGCCGATCGCGGCTTCGCTGCTCGCGTCAGGAACAATGAGCACGGCGTCGTCGCGCTTGCCGCAGGCGTCGATCTCGGACTGCACCGTGACGCCGGTTAGGTTGCCCGGCCGGGGCGAGATGACGATGCATTGGCCGAATCTCCGTGCGAGGTGTGCATTGGTCACCGATACGCTGCCGCCGTCCACCCAGCGTTTGCCGCCGGCCGAGATCACGGGCCAGATGCCCGGCGCCGCACCGCTGGCAGCGGCAGCGTGCACCAGGTCGATGCCCGAGTCGCTGGTAAGCAGGTGCAGCTCGCCGCTGTCCACGTCGATGGCGGTGAGCATCAGCCGGTCGGACGGCCAGTCATCGCGGTCGAGCCGGTCGCGCACGACAGCCAGGCGCCGGCGGACCTCAATGGATGAGGCCGCCAGCGCAAACTCGCCGATGCGCCGTCCGGCGCGCGCCGCGTCGCCGGCGCATTCCGTCAGCAATACGGACAGGGTCTGGATGACATCAGAGGACGAGGCGACCGGCACCTCTTGTACGCTCGCAGCAACCTGCCGCGCGTACGCCCACGCAATGCCCCTCGGGTCAAGGAGTGCGCAGCCGGCAAATGCGCCGGCCGATGTCCCGATGACTTCGCTTGCGCCGAGCAGGTCGATGCCGCCGGACGCAAGCCCGTGGAGCACGCCAATCTCCCAGGCGAGGCCGAGGACGCCACCGCCCCCAAGTATCAAACCGCGGTTCATGCTCTAAGTTCCCGTTACCTTGACTGGTTCATAGCCCCGCGCCGGAGGGCTGCCTGCCGGCAAGCATCCGGGCGGCGGGGCGCCGACGGCATTGCATCAGCGCAGGATGAAGGCTTCCTTCATGGGCTCGCGGGTCATGCGCCAGAAGTCCACATGGCGCCATGGCGTCGGGAGGATGGGCCGCCCCTTCTGGTTGGTGTAATAGGTGTGGGCGCGCCGCTCCCAGGCCCAGATCGCCCCCGCCATCTTCTCGTCGAGCTTGCGGTTGTGTTCATCAAACGCTTCCTGGGTCACCTCCAGCGAGCGGGCATCCTCCTCGACCAGTAACTGCAGGCATTCCATCGCGTAGTGGTTGACGACCTCCGCCATGAAGTTGTGCCCGCCAGCATGCCCAGCCCCGGTATGCGGGCCAGAGTTGATGAAGAGATTGGGGAACTTCGGCACCATCCCGCCCAGGTAGGAGGACGGATTGTTGTCGCGCCAGACGTCGGATAGCCGTACCCCGTTGCGTCCCGCCACCTCGATCGGCGACAGCCAGTCGAGGGTCAGCCCGGTCGCGTAGATGATGACGTCGAGCTCGATCAGCTTGCCGTCCACGGTCAGGATGCCGTCCGGCACCACACGCGCCAGCTTGCTGGTCTCGAGGGCCACGTTCGGCTGCGACAGGGCGTAGTAGAAGCCACCGGGGGCAAAGTCATACGGGTCGCGCACGCTTCGCTTGCCCAGCGGTGCGTAGTCCGGCGTCAGCTTCCGGGCCAGTTCGCTTCCCTCGCCAAAACACGAGTTGATGTAGTTGATGCAGAACTGCATCAGGCGGTCGTTGGCTGGAG
The DNA here is from genome assembly GCF_058787995.1 of Cupriavidus sp. FW305-27. NCBI lineage: Bacteria > Pseudomonadati > Pseudomonadota > Betaproteobacteria > Burkholderiales > Burkholderiaceae > Cupriavidus > Cupriavidus sp. FW305-27. The sequence continues at coordinate 18,273 of NZ_JBYTAG010000061.1, read as the reverse complement.
AGATGGAGACGTGCGTCTTCGCCCATTCTGGGTCTGCGCGAACGATCGGATATCCGACCTTGTCGCTATAGGTCCAGTAAGACTTCAGCCTGTCCCAGTGGAGGAAGTACGGCAGGTACTGGCGCGCCCAGCGCTTGCTTTGCGGAATATCCCCGTCTCCCGCCTGGTTGGGAATGATCCACATCGGCTGGCGCATAAAGACGGTGAGGTGGTCCACTTCCTGCGAGATCTTGCCGATCACCTGCACGCCGGTCGCTCCGGTGCCGATGATGCCGACGCGCTTGCCGCGCAGATCGACGTCATGCTTCCAGCGGTTGGCGTGAATCGATACGCCCTTGAACGTCTCGCGGCCTTGCAGGTCGGGATAGTTCGGGCGGTTGAGGTGGCCGAGGCATGACATGACTGCTGTGGCGCGCACCCGAGATGCCTCGCGCCCCTTCTTGACCACCATCAGTTCCCACTCCTGGTCCTCTTCGATCCACTGGATCTTCAGGATTTCGCTCTCGAGCTCGATGAACTCACTGATGTTGTGCTTCTCGACGATGCCTTCGAGATAGCGCAGGTACTCGGAGCCCACCGGGTAATAGTTGCTCCACGATGGATTGAGTTCGTACGACAGCGAGTAATACGTGGCGGGTGTATCGACCGCGACGCCCGGGTAGTCGTTCGCCGCCCATACGCCACCGACCTTGTTGTTGCTATCGAAGATGCGGTAGCGGAAGCCGCGGTCCTTCGCCTGGATGGCGGCCGCGATGCCACTCATGCCGGCACCGATGATGGCCAGTTCGATACGCTCGGTCGGGCGGCCGCGCTGCGGCAGCACGGGCTGGTTGCGCACAAAGCCTGCCTGTTCGAGCAGCATGTCGCCAAACTCGGCATCGATCGGCTCGCCGGTGACCATCGCTGCCATCTTGAGAAACAGATCGGGCGCCAGATCGTAGCCCGACAGGTATTCGGTCTGTTCGGAGGCGGGCTTGTCCAGCGCGGCAACCGTCAGCTCGATCATCTCTTGCCGGATAGCCCCTGGGATGGTGGCGACCTGGGCGAAGCCCTTCAGCGTTTCGACGACCTTCACGCCAGGCATGAGATCGCCCTTGTCCGGCATCTTCAGTTCAGGCGCGTAGCGGCTGAGCAGCGATGGGTCGCGCGTGATGTGCACGAGCGACGCTAGCAGCAGCGCCGGGTCTACGTCTGCAAGGTATTTGCGAAGGTCAGATTCCGCGATCTGGCGTTGACGCGCAATGTTTGTGAAGACATCTCGGAGTTCGCTCCTGGCTGCAAGCGGGTTGGTCCCGGCTGCGGATGGGATGGCTGCGTTGGAAGGTTCAATATACATAGTGGATTGGCGTTCCGGTTTAGTGGTTTGTTCATGTGGCACGGCCTTGCAGATTGCGGGGACCATGCCGTCCCTGGTCACGTGTCGGAAGTGTAGGAACGGCGCAGTGCCGGACCAACAGGAACCGGTGAAGATGAGAACTTCGCAAAACGCGATATGCAGCGCCAGCGCATGCCGAATGGATCGGCGATCGAGGGTCGTGCTGACGCAGTGCAGCAGTACGAGGCGCGCCTGGACTGGTGATGCAAAGAGGGCAGGAATTGCTCGAATTGAGCAAGTAAGAACTTCGTGAAACGGCGCAATGCGCCCGGACGTCCGCCTCTAAACTTCAAGCGACTGAAGACCGGAAACAAGAGGCGACGCGATGCGAACAAAGGTGCAGGCTGCCGTGATGGTGAAGGCCCGCGAACTCCAGGTGGAGTTGCTGGACCTGGATGAACCGCACGATAACGAAGTGATGGTGGAGATTGCCGCGACAGGCGTGTGCCATTCGGACCTGTCGGTGTACCAAGCAGTGCTGCCGACACCGCTGCCAGTGATACTGGGGCACGAAAGCGCGGGTGTCGTCGTGGGCCTGGGATCTCAGGTGTCGGGCCTGGCGCTCGGCGACCGCGTGGTGCTCAGCCTGCTGGCCCAGTGTGGCAACTGCTTCTATTGCAACCACGGCCAGCCGGTGTTGTGCGAGTCGGGGCAGCCATCGATGCTGCAGGGCACCATGGCAGATGGCACGACGCGATTTACATGGAATGGCGCACCGGTGTTCCAGATGGCCGGTCTGGGAACGCTTGCACAGCGGGTTGTCGTACCGGCTACATCGGTCGTTCCCATCCCGGACTCTCTGCCGCTGGAGCAGGCGGCATTGCTCGGCTGCGGGGTCATGACGGGCTGGGGCGCAGCGGTCAACACGGCCCGGGTCGAAGTCGGCGAAGCGGTGGCCATCCTCGGTTGCGGCGGTGTCGGCCTGCATGCGATCCAGGGCGCGCGTACCAGCGGTGCCAGCATGATCATCGCAATCGATCCCCGTACGGATCGCCTGGAGCTGGCGCGGTCGCTGGGTGCGACCCATCAGCTGCAGCCCGGGACCGGACTGGTGGAAAAGGTACGCGCGCTCACCGGTGGGCGCGGCGTCGAGGTCGCGCTGGAAGTCGCCGGGCGCCAGCAATCCATCGATGACGCCATACGGATGACCCGACGAGGCGGCCGTGCCGTCATTGTCAGTGCGCCGGGTAAGGACGTGGTGGTGAACATCTCCGCGTTCGGCGGGCTGGTGCTCACAGAGAAGACCATCCGCGGCTCCCTCTATGGTTCCGCTCACGTGCGCCGCGACATTGCGCGGCTGGTAGACCTCCACGGGGCGGGCAAGCTGCAACTGGACAACCTCGCGTCAGTCATCTATTCGCTGGACCAGGTCAATGAGGCCATGGCGCATTGCGCCACGGAGGCGGGCGGTCGGGCCATCGTGCGCCCATGAGGTCACGCGCGATGCCTACTCGCCGCGCAGGCGCCGCCAACGAACAGGAGCAACCATGACGCTTCCCACGTCAACATCGATCACGCAGCACCTGATTGATCCGGCCATTTGCATACGCTGTAACAGCTGCGAGGAGTCCTGCCCGGTTGGCGCGATCACACACGACCACAACAACTACGTGGTCGACGTCGAGCGCTGCAACCATTGCCGTGCGTGTCTCCCCCCGTGCCCAACGGGCGCGATCAATCACTGGTACCCGGTGCAGCAGCCGTACACGCTTGCGCAGCAACTTTCGTGGCAGGATCTGCCAACGCCGATGCAAGCGGGCACCGAGACCGATGCCAACGAGAGTCCTGTCCTAGTGCGGGCGCCCGCGTCGGCGAGTGCGCCGGCACTGCACCTGTACAGCCGCGCTGCACCAGCCGTCGCGACGGTGACATTGCGCGAGCGGGCCACGGCACTCGACGCTGACGATGATGTCTGGCACATCGTGCTGGATTTCGGCAACCAGGCGATGCCCATCCTGGAGGGTCAGAGCATTGGCATCCTGCCGCCCGGCCTCGATGCCAATGGGCGCCCGCATATCGAGCGACTGTACTCGGTCGCCAGCGCAAGAACGGGCGAGCGGCGGGGCACCAGCACTGTCGCACTGACGGTGCGGCGCAAGCCGGGCGGCCTGTGTTCGAACTATCTGTGCGGCCTGGTCCCAGGTGAAACGGTGCGGGTCGTCGGCCCGCTGGGCGATACGTTCCTGATGCCCATGGAAGCGTCCGCCAACCTGATCATGGTCTGCACTGGCACAGGCGTCGCGCCTTTTCGGGGCTTCATCCAGCACCGCCTGCGCAGCATGCGCGGCGCCACAGGCAGCCTGATGCTGTTCTTCGGCGGCCGTCGTCCCGTGGAGCTGCCTTACTGCGGTGAGGAAGACGGGTTGCCGGAGGGTTTTGTCGACCACTACTTCTGCTTCTCGCGTCAACCGGACGCGCCCCGCATATATGTGCAGGACGGCATCCGGGCCGCCGGCAAGCGAATCAGGACGCTTCTACAGGACGAACTCACGCACGTGTTCCTGTGTGGCCGCAAAGGCATGGAAGCCGGCGTGGAGGATGCCTTCGCGGGTGTCCTTCGCGGCGACGGCGCATCCGCATGGCCAATGGTCCGGGAACGCCTGTTAGCCAGCGGACGCTATCACGTTGAAACGTACTGACATTTTCCAGGAGATCCCAAGTGACCGACACCAACCAGCACGCACTGCTCCATGACGGCTATGACCTTCTCTCCGACCACTATGTACAGGAGGCGCATGCCCTGTGGCGCGACATCCGTTCCAGCGGCTGTCCGGTGGCGCATAGCGAAAAGTGGGGCGGCTCCTGGCTGCCGACAACATACGACGATATCCACCATGTCGCCCAGAATCCCGCAGTGTTCTCATCGCGGGCCGCGGAAATTGCGGGCGAAGTGCCGCCGCAGGGTTCGGGCCTGGTGCTGCCACCGCTGACCAGCGACCCGCCGGATCACAAGATCCACCGTGACCTGCTCGAGCCCTACTTCACGCCGGCGCGAGTTGCAGCCATCGAGCCGTACGCACAGAGTCTCGCGCGCGACCTGGCGCGACGGGTCGCCGTCAAAGGCGAAGCGGACCTTGGCGAGGACTACTCCAAGCCCTTCGTCTTGTCATTGCTGACACGCTTCCTCGACGTACCCGACGACCGTCAGGAGCGCTTCATGGACTGGGCCATCCGGGTCCTGAAGTACGGGCCCTTCGACCAGGAGTTGCGCAAGGCGGCGTTCGATGAAGCCTTCGCGGATCTTGAGCAATTGCTCAAAGAGCGGGAGCAGGACCCGGGCGAAGACCTCGTCAGCCATATCGCACTGGCCACCATCGACGGCAAGCCGATCTCGCGCAAGCACCGTATCGGTAGTCTGCTGCTGGCCGTCCTTGCGGGCGCCGATACCACGTGGAACGCTCTCAACGCCAGCCTGAACCATCTGGCTGATCACCCTGCCGACCGGGCGACGCTGATCAACGAGCCAGGCCTGTTGAGGACGACTGCGGTGGAGGAGTTGCTTCGCTTCTATGCGCCGCTGTCTATCGCGCGCGTCACCACCGAGGAAGTGGAGTTGAAGGGGCGCTGCATCGGTGCTGGCGAGCGGGTGATTCTGGCTTATCCGGCGGCCAATCGCGACCCGGCGGTATTCGAGAACCCAGACGAAGTGCAGCTTGATCGCAAGCGTAACCGACACCTGACCTTCGGGGTGGGCGTGCACCGATGCCTCGGGTCCCACCTCGCCCGCATGGAAATGCGCGTCGCCATCGAGGAATGGCTCAAGGCGATTCCGAATTTTGAGCGCATATCCGGCGCGGTCAAGTGGTCTGCGGGCAATGCCCGTGGTCCTGAGAACGTGCGTATCCGGGTGGTTTGACGCCTGGATGCCCCAGCGGATACAGAACAAGGAGACGACGTTGAACAGCACAGTGATCCTGGAAAAGGACGGCCCGGTGGCGCGACTGATCCTGAACCGGCCGGAGAAGCACAATGCCCTGCGCTTCGATGAGATGGACGACCTGGTTGCCGCCCTGCGGGATGCCGAGTACGACGATGACATCAAAGTCATCATCCTGAAGGGGAACGGGCCCTCATTCTGCGCAGGCCACGACTACAACGATGCCGTCAAGTCGTACGGGCTGGAGCTAACCCCGGACGGCGGCAAGCCGCGGCGCCCCAACCAAAGAACGCGCTTGCAGCGGGACCGACGCCTGGGCATGAGCTACATGGCGTTCCAGAATTCGGCCAAGCCGGTTATCGCACAGGTCCATGGCCATTGCACCGGCGTGGGCATCTACCTGGTGGAGCTGGTGGATCTGGCGATTGCCGCGGACGATGCCTGCTTCAGCCATGCGGAACAGCGCTTTGGTCTCGCCGGCAATACCTGGCACATGAACTCGCAGATCCTGATGTATGGCGCCAAGGTTGCCCGGGAACTCATGCTACTGGGCGAGCGCTTCAATGGCAGCGAGGCTTGCCGGCTCGGTCTGGTCAATCGCGCGGTGCCGTTGGCTGAACTGGAGACTACCGTTGAGAACTGGGCCGGACGTATCGCCAAGCACCCGCGCGACGCCCTGGTGACGGGCAAGGCCATGCACCAGATGGCGCTGGAAAGCCTGGGCTGCGCGGCCCAGTTCACACGTGGCTTTGTCGGCCACACGCTCGGTACGAACCTGAGGTTCGAGAGCGACGAGTTCAACTTCCTGCGCGAGCGCAGGGAGTCTGGCACAACCGCGACTTTCAAGCTGCGCGACATGAACCATCGGGATGCCGACTGAGGCGAGGCCCGGCCGGCAACGACGCTGCCCACCTGCGCGTCAATGCCCATCACCCTGATAAGGAGACGGCGTGGAACTGCATGTCACCCAACTGAGCGTCGACAACGGCGTCGGCCTGGTTCGGCTCAGCCGCCCCGGGCGCGGAAATTCCTGGACTACGCGCATGAATGCCGAGTATCGTTGGCTGATGTCATGCCTGGACGACGACCCGCGCGTGCGTGTGATTGTTGTCACCGGCGCCGGCCAGCAGTTTTGCGTCGGCGCTGACACGAAGGCGCTGGACCATTACCGTGAGTCCGATCAGGACTATCTCGAAAGCTTCAGGAATGACGTGATGGCAACGCCGGGTCACGGCGTACGCCCGGAGTACGAGCACGAGCTGATCTGGCATTGGGGCCTGCAAAAGCCCGTCATTGCCGCCATCAACGGGGCCTGCGCCGGCATCGCCGTCGCGCTGGCCGCTTACTGCGACCTTCGCTATGCCGCGGCAGGCGCCAAGCTCACGACCTCAACGCCACGGCTAGGGCTGCCTGCCGAATTCGGGCTGTCCTGGATCATGCCGCGTATCGTGGGCCTGACCCACAGTGCCGACATTCTGCTGTCAGGGCGCGTGTTCCTGGCGGAAGAGGCGCGCGCCATGGGGTTCCTCAACGGCGTGATGCCGCGTGAAACCCTTGAGGAGGAAGTTCTCCGGATCGCGCGCGGCCTGGCGGACTCGACATCGCCGGTGGCCGTGAAAACGGCCAAGCGTCAACTCTACGCCGACCTCATGCGGCACGACGCGGGCGCCGCGATCGAGGATTCCCGGGAACTGATGGGGCAGTTGATGAAACAGCCGGATTTCAGTGAAGCCATGCGGGCCATGAAGGACAAGCGGCCGCCGGCCTTCAGCCCGCTGCCCGGCACGGCCATGGGGAGTACCGCGTCATGAGTGCCTCCAATCGGCAGGGCCCGCTCGAGCGTTTTCGTGTACTCGACCTCACCCGCCTGCGAGCGGGCCCGACGGCGGTACGGCAGCTGGCGGACTGGGGAGCGGATGTCATCAAGATTGAAAGCCCGCAGGCGCTTGACGTCAGCGACGGCTGGATCGGGGACCGCCTCGGCTCGGATTTCCAGAACCTGCATCGCAACAAGCGCAGCATCACGCTCAACCTCAAGGATCCGGAAGGCGTGCGGATCCTCCAGCGGCTGGTCGAGGCCGCTGACGTGCTGGTGGAGAATTTCCGGCCAGGCGTGAAGACCCGGCTTGGGGTGGACTATGAAACCTTGCAGCGCAGCAATCCCGGGCTCGTCTACGCCAGCATCTCGGGCTTCGGGCAGGACGGCCCGTATGCCGACCGGCCAGGCTACGACCAGATTGTGCAGGGCATGGGCGGGCTGATGGCGATCACCGGCGAAAAGGGGCAACCGCCGTTGCGGACCGGGATCTCGCTGGCGGATACCGGTGTCGGCCTGTACGCGGCGCTCGGCATCATGACGGCCCTGCTCGAGCGTGAAGTGTCGGGCCGTGGGCAATGGGTGCAGACCTCCCTGTTGCAGGGCATGATCGCGCTGACCGACTACCAGGCGGCACGATGGCTGATGGACGGCGAGGTGCCGGAACCGGCAGGCAACGATCATCCCACTGCGACGCCAACCGGCGTGTTCCCGACCGCCGATGGCCATATCAACATTGCCACGGCAGGCGAGGAGATGTGGCGGCGCTTGTGCAATGCGATCGGGGCGCCGGAGCTGCTCGGGCGGGTCGAGTATGCCAGCAACGAACTGCGCACAAAGAACCGGGAGGCGTTGAAAGGCGAGCTTGCGCAATACACGAGGCGCAAGACAAGTTCCGAATGGATCCGGGCCTTCGAGCAGGCGAGCGTTGCCTGTGGCCCCATTTACCGGATGGACGAGGTATTCGAGGACCGGCAAACGCAGCATCTGGGCATGGCCATATCCCTGCGGCATCCGGAGCTTCAGGAGATAAAGGTCGTGGCGCAGCCGTACACGTTGTCGCGCACGCCAAGCCAGATGCGCACGGCAACGCCCGGGCGAGGCGAGCATACCGAAGCGGTGTTGATGGAACTGGGATATAGCGCGGAACAGATCTCGGACCTGCGCGAGCGTCACGTGGTGTGATCGTGGGCGAGCGCGCCAACCTGACCACAGACTACGGAGTGAGCATGAAAATTCGAATTGAATCGGCACGATGCAAAGGGCATCAGAACTGCATCCGGGCGGCGCCGGAACTGTTCATCGTTGGGGAGGACGGCTATGCGCGCGTCAGGGGAAGTGGCGATGTGCCGCCGGCCCTGAAGGAGGAGGTGCTGCTTGCCTGGGCAAACTGCCCTGAGTTCGCCATCGAGGTCGAGGACGACGAGCAATGACCCGGCCTTGATGCGGATACCTGGCGCGACTGGCGCTTTGTAACGAAAACCGGACCATATGATGGAGAACAGCAGGGGACACCTGATTCTCGAGCGCGACGGTGCGACGGGGCGGATTGTGTTCAGCAATATCGCCCGTCGCAACGCAGGCACGGACTCGATGTGGCGCGACGTGGCGCCGGCCCTGGATTCGCTCGCTGGTGACCCGGATATCCGGGTCATTCTGATCGAGGGCGACGGCGGACGCGACTTCATGTCCGGCGCCGACATCGCCGAGTTCAACAGCCGCTTGTCGCAGGCCGATGCCGTGCGCACGGTCGAGCGCAGTGCGCTGCAGGCTTACCGGGCAGTCTGGGACTGTGCCAAGCCGACCGTGGCCGTGATCCGTGGCTACTGCCTCGGCGGGGGACTGGCGCTGGCGAGTTGTTGCGATCTTCGGATCGCATCGGAAACGGCGCGGTTTGGCATTCCTGCTGTAAAGCTGGGAGTTGGCTATCCGGGTGACAGTATGGCGAAGATCCGTTCGCTCGTCGGGCCGGCGTTCATGAAGGAAATCCTCCTGACCGGACGCCAGTTCTCTGCTTCGGAAGCGCTGCGCATTGGACTTGTCAATACGGTCGTGCCCGATGGGGACCTGGCTGCGGAAGCCAGGAGCGTGGCCGCCGCCATTGCCGCCGCAGCACCCCTGACTGTCCGGGCAATCAAGCTGATAGACCGTGATCTGGACAGGTCATCCGCGGACTGGAATACTGAGCGTTGGGACGAATCTATTGCTGCCTGCTTCGCGAGCGAGGACTTTGTCGAAGGTTGCAAGGCATTCGCCGAGCGGCGCGCGCCGCAATTCAAGGGAAGCTGATTGGCCTGGATGTCGTGCGCGCAGTGCAGTGCAGTAGTGGGCGCAGGAGCAAAGGTTAGTGGATAAGTTCGCGGCTATTCAATCCTTCGTCGCCGTTGCGCAAAGGGGAGGCTTCTCGGCGGCCGCTCGCCAGCTCGGCGTGACGGCGTCCATTCTGACCCGGCGGATCGCAAGCCTGGAGCAGGAATTGCGCGTGCCGCTGCTCGTGCGCAATACCCGAAAGCTTGCTTTGACGCCGGCGGGCGAGGCGTATTTTGTGCGCTGCCGCGAAATCCTTTCCTCCATGGAGGAGGCGGAACAGGAGCTGGAACGCGCCTGCGATGATCCGGTCGGCCGGCTGCATGTCCAGCTGCCGCTGATCGTGGCGCGGCTGCACGTGGTGCCACGCCTCAGTGAGTTCGTTGAGCAGTATCCGGGAATCAATCTCAAGATCACGCAAGCCGACGGCTTGCAGCACGACCTGATCGGACGCGGCCTGGACATTGCCGTCTGGGGCGGCGATTTGCCCGACTCGCGGCTCGTCGCGCGCCCGCTGACACGGAACCTGCGCGTCACCTGCGCGACGCCGGAGTATCTTGACCGCTACGGCCGACCCGAACGCATCGAGGACCTGGCATCGCACAACTGCCTGACTGCGGACCTCTTTCATGGCGGGCGCTCGTGGCTCTTTCAGACGCCGGAGGGAGAACGCCTGGCGCCCGTGAAAGGCAACCTGGCGTTCGACAACAGCGACAACTACCGGGAAGCGGTTCTTGCCGGGTTGGGGCTGGGCCAGGGCCCATCGATCCTGTTCGATGTTGACGTCAGAGTCGGGCGCCTTGAACAGGTCCTGACCGGGTACGTCGCGCGCGGGCAGACCCTGTACGCGGTCTACCCGCCAGCACAGGGCCGGAACGCCAAAGTGAAGGCGTTCGTCGAGTTCCTGTCCCGCGTACTTCCCGTGGGCTGGAGTGGCATGACCGTGAGCCAGCCGCGCCTGGACGAAGCCGCGCAGGCGCTGGCAGGCAGGCGCGCGCAACGTCTGTAGGGCGCGATTCCCGGTCGGCGAAATCACGTCGCCCAATCCGGTACGCGCTGCATCTCTCGCCTGGCGAAGTACTCTTGTTCGCTCCGCTGTGTTGATCGCCGCCAGCGCACGGGGTCTACTACTACCCATGCGATGTGCGATCAGCATCGGGGTATCCCGGTCAATGGTCGGTACCGCGTGGGGCCATGGCCTCGACCCCGGATGTCGAGGCCTGGTGGCTGGACTCCCGTCAACGTAGTCGTCTGCATTGGTACCACTCCTATGATCACCCCACGACGCTGGTCTCGCGAGGTCGCGAGAGCAAGAGTTGAGAACTACTCAACACTGGTCTATACATATCGTCCGACGTCACTGGCCGAGTTTCTGCTCGACGCGCGCCGCTGGGCAGACCGTCCGTTCATTGTGCAAGGTGAACTGCGCCTGAGCACCCGGGAATTCGAATGCGCCGTACGGCGCGTCGCCGGCTTCCTGGCCGCGCAGGGGATTGGCCGCAGGACGAGCGTGATGTTGCTGGGCCATAACAGCCTGGAGTGGCTGCTTGTGTTCTGGGCGGTGCAATGTCTTGGCGGCGTGACAGTCCTTGGTAATGCAATGTGGGGCAATGCACAGGCGCAAGCTTGCGCGGAGCTGGCTGAACCGACGCTGCTCATTACGGACAGGGCGACGGCGTCGCCCCGGGGGCCGTGGTTGACCACTTCCTTCGATGAGATTGGCGCGGCCTTGCGCAACACGACTGCGGCGTTTCCATGCCCGGAGCCTGCGCCTGACATGGAGGACGAGACCGCCGTTATCATGTTCAGCTCCGGCACCACGGGCGATGCCAAGGCGGTGGTGATCTCGCACCGGTCATTCATCGCCAATATCCAGAATCTTCTGGTCCTGACCGGGCGCCTGCCTGACGAACTCGCGCCCGAGGCGTCGGGGACCATCAGCCTGCTGACCATGCCGCTGTTCCACATGGGAGGCATCCAGATCGCCACGACCACCCTGCTGACCGGCGGGACCCTGGTGATGCTGGAGGGACGCTTCGATCCGGTGACGGTGCTGAGGCTCATCGAGCAGGAAAGGGTGCGCGTCTGGGGCAGTGTGCCCACGATGGTTTCGCGCGTGGTGGAGCACGAACTGTTCGGCAACTTCGATACCACCAGCCTGAGGTCGATCCCGATGGGTGGCGCGGCTCTGTCCGACGATCTTCGCGCCAGGATCCAGAAGGCGTTCCCGTCCATGCAAAAGCGGGTGGGCAGCCTGTATGGGATGACGGAGGCTGGCGGTGTCCTGGCGGCAGGATCGAGCGCAGAGATCGAAGGCCGGCCCAAAGGGTGTGTTGGCAGGCTGCTACCCCTGGCCGAGGTGAGGATCGACGCCCCTGACGACGCGGGGGTAGGGGAGATCATGGTGCGCACCGCCACGATGACCCGGGGCTACCTTCGCAACCCTGAGCCGATGACCGGTCCGGACGGATGGTTTGCCACGGGCGACCGCGGCTGGCTCGATGCCGAGGGCTACCTGTACCTGGTTGGCCGTTCCAAAGACATCATCATCCGTGCAGGGGAGAACATCGCATGCGCGCAAGTCGAGCAATGTCTGCTTCAACACGGCGATGTGGTCGAAGCAGCGGTCGTGCCACTGCCGCACGCCGACCTTGGCGAGGAAGTCGGCGCCGTTGTTGTCTTAAGGCCGGGTACCACCGTTACGCCTGAGCGCCTGCGCGCCCATGCTGCCGCGCTGCTCGGGCGGCATGAAGTGCCCTCCCGCTGGTGGCTGCGCGCCGAGGCACTGCCAACGAATGCTGCCGGCAAGGTCGCCAAGCGAGAAGTCCTGGCTCAGTGGCGGCAGGCGGGGTCGGATCTTCCGCATGCTGATTGAGCGACGTGAGACTGTTACATGATCGAACGCACCACTCTCTATATTGGAGGACATTGGCTGACGCCGTCCTCTGCCGGGACACTGCAGGTGACAGACTCGAACACGGGCGACCTCTTTGCCACCATCCCTGCCGGCTCCGAGGCGGACGTGAATGCGGCCGTCAGTGCAGCGCGTGCGGCTTTCCCCGGATGGTCTCAGACCTCGTCAGCCGATCGTGCGAAGGTCCTGCAAAAGGTATCCGATGGCCTGCTGAAACGCGGTGACGCGTTGACGCGGCTGATTGCCACAGAGGTCGGTACGCCGCTGCGGGCCTGCTCACTGGTCCAGGTCGCCGCGCCCGCGAATTCCTGGGCGTACTACGCGAGACTGGCACAGCAGTTTGACTATGAAGCGCGCGTTGGCAACTCAATGGTTGTGCGCGAACCCGTGGGGGTGGTCGCCGCCATCACGCCCTGGAACTATCCGCTGCACCAGATCACGCAGAAGATCGCGCCGGCGCTTGCCAGTGGGTGCACGGTTGTCCTGAAGCCGTCTGAAATCGCTCCACTCAATGCCTTCGTTCTTGCCGAGGTCATTCATGAGGCCGGCCTGCCGCCGGGAGTATTCAATCTGGTGACGGGTCTCGGTCCGTTGGTCGGTGAGGCACTGGCAGCGCACCCAGAGGTGGACATGGTCTCGTTTACCGGGTCAACGCGCGCCGGCAAGCAGGTTAGCAGGATCGGCTCGGAGACGATCAAGCGCATCTCGCTGGAGTTGGGCGGAAAGAGCGCATCGATTGTGCTTGACGACGCCGACCTCGCGAAGGCCGTCCAAGCCACCGTTTCACACTGCTATCTGAACTCAGGCCAGACCTGTGCAGCATGGACTCGCATGCTGGTGCCTAGAGACCGCCTGGACCACGCACGCGAATTGGCGCGCCAGGCAGCCGATTCGTTTGTCGTAGGAAGTGCCTTTGCCGAAGGCGTAAAGCTGGGTCCGCTGGCGTCGGCAGCGCATCGGGACCGGGTGCTCAGCTACATTCGCCTCGGCCTCGAAGAAGGCGCCGAACTCGTGACCGGTGGACCCGAGGCCCCGGCCGGCACCGGTGACGGGTATTTCGTCCGGCCCACGGTGTTCGTCGCGGATCCTCGGAGCACGGTTGCACGGGAAGAGATCTTCGGCCCCGTACTTACGATCATTCCTTATGACTCCGAGGCCGAGGCCGTGAATATCGCCAATGACACGATATATGGACTGTCGGGCGCTGTCTGGGCCGGAACGGATGATCGTGCTCTCGGTGTCGCGCGGCAATTGCGCACGGGCCAGGTCGACATCAACGGCGGCCGCTGGAACCCCCTGGCTCCGTTCGGCGGATATAAGCAATCCGGACAAGGTCGCGAGAACGGAATTTACGGATTGGAAGAATTTCTTGAGTACAAGGGGCGTTGTTGCACAAATCGATGTTGAAAACAAAGGCCCCCCTTTGCTGCTGAATTCAGGCGATGCGAACGGATTGCGGACGAGCGAGGTCCACCATGCGGTTGAGCACGCCCGCGCGGATGGACACCTCCGTGGCCTGGGACCCGACTTCGCGTGCCCACATGCTGCGTCCCGTCAGCGTTTTGAGGCGGCACATCAGGGTCTCGGCCAGCGAGCGCCGGTGATAGCCACTGGAGGCTTTCCATTCGCTTCGGCTGGTTTTCCCGATGACATCAATCACCCCGTTTCGCCAGGCCGCTCCCGGCGTTCTTTCAGGCCACGGCTGTGCTCCGTCACGCGGCGGAATCGATGGCTGGGCACCTCGCGCGGCAATTGCGGCGTGGCACGGCTTGCTATCGTAGGCGCCATCCCCACCGATGGTGTCAATCGGCGCGTCAGCCGGAATCTGGTCGAGCAGATCTGGCAACACTTCGCCGTCGCCCACGTCCTGGTGGGTCATCAGTGTGGCGCAGACCCAGCCCGTGTTCGCGTCCATCGCGAGGTGAACTTTGCGCCAGGTGCGTCGTTTGGAATAGCCGTGCTTGCGCACTTTCCATTCTCCCTCGCCGAATACCTTCAGACCCGTGCTGTCCACGACAAGGTGAAGCGGCCCATCAGCACGGACGGCGGGCAATCGGACTTCCAGATTCTGCGCTCGTCGGCTCACCGTCGAGTAGTTGGGCACTGGCAAATTGGCAAAGGCAAGCTTGTTCAAGCTGCCAGCGAAGCCCTGCAATGCGCGCAATGGCAGCCTGAACACCTGCTTGAGTTCAAGCAGCATCTGAATGACGGCATCCGCATAGACCAGCGGATGGCCTCGCTTGCGCACTCCGGCCTCTGGCACAGCCTGCAGCAGATCCTGATCCATCCACACCGTGACATCTCCTCTGGCGATCAGCCCGGCGTTGTACTGCGGCCAGTTTCTGACGCGGTAGATCGCTTTGGGCTTGGTTTGCTGCTTGTCCTTGCGCATCGTCCGGGCAAAAGGCAGGACGGTACGCCGCTTCGTCAAAAGTTAACAGCGCCCCCGTCCCAGCCGTTGCGCGTAAACGTCAGCCGCGCCGCCCACGGGATTTGTGCAACAACGCCAGTACAAGGCAATCCAGCTACGTGCCTGATGCGCAGCCGGCTGGACGCCCGGGATCTTTACAGGACCATAGACATGGCCACAGCGATACGCCTGGGACGGCCCGCCGGCATCGATCAACTGGTGCCATTCGATGAGGAGCCGGGTCGTCCGGGACCCGGGGAGGTGCTGGTGCGGGTGCGCGGCAGCTCGCTGAACTTCCACGACTACCTCGTGGTGACGGGCCGCATGCCGACTGCCGAGGGCCGTATCCCCTTGTCCGACGGCGCGGGCGAAGTTGTTGAGGTAGGGCCGCCACACGGGGATGAGGCGGATCCGTCCATGGCATGGCGCGTGGGCGATTCGGTGCTGGGGACGTTCTTTCGTCACTGGCGCGAAGGGGCACCCGCCCAGTGGAAGCATGGCGCCGTTGCCGGGGAACACGTCGACGGGTACGCGCGCCAGTTTGCCGTGGTGCCGGCGGCCGCCCTGACGCGCGTGCCGCTTGGCCTCTCGCTGGCGGCAGCCGCAACCCTGCCCTGCGCCGGCCTGACCGCGTGGCGCGCACTTGGATGCTGTGGCGGCATCGGTCCTGGCGATGTGGTGCTTGTCCAGGGCACGGGCGGGGTGTCGGTGTTCGCGCTGCAGTTCGCCAAGACGAGGGGGGCAGCGGTGATTGCGACCTCATCCTCCGAGGGCAAGCTGGAGCGTCTTCGCGCGCTCGGGGCGGACCACGTGATCCACTACAAGGCGGAGCCGGACTGGGGGCGCGCGGCCAGGCAATGGACGGGCGGCCGGGGCGTCGATCACATTGTCGACATCGGCGGCGCCGACCTGCTTAACCAGTCGATCGAGGCCTGCCGGACCGGCGGCAGCATTGCGCTCGTGGGCTTGCTCGCAGGCACGGCCGGCCGTGTCGACACGGGGCGGATCATGGCGCGGCAACTCCGGCTGCAGGGGGTTGTGGTCGGCAGCCGCACGGATCAGCTGGAGATGATCCGTGCGATCGAGGCGGCTGGAGTGCACCCAGTGATCGATTCCAGTTTTCCCCTGGAAGCACTGCCTGCCGCGTTCCGGCACCAGGAAGCCGGTCGCCATTTCGGCAAGATCGTTGTCGAAATCTAGCTGAGAACAAAACCCGTACCGCGCTGGCCTCCGCGCCACCCATGCACCATGAATGAGGACCCACTCACTGACATTCTCACCCTGGCCAGCGCGCAGTGCGTCGACGTCGGGAGCCTGGCTGCGGGAGGATCGTGGGCATTGCGATTCCCTCCGCCCGGGCAGCTCAAGTTTATGGTTGTCGTGAAGGGTGCCTGCTGGCTGACCATCGAAGGGATGACCGCGCCGCGCGAGGTGACGAGAGGCGACGTGTTCGTGCTGCCAGCCGACCTGGCTTTCGTGCTGGCGAGCGACTTGCAGACAGCGTCCGTCGATGGCCGTGAGCTTTTCTCTGGTGCATTAGAAAGCAAGGTGACACTCGGCCATGGTCTAGATTTCTTCGCCGTTGGTGCTCACATTGCCTTGGACCGCGAGCGTGGCAAGCTGCTCTCGGAGGTGTTGCCACCATACCTTCATATCGGCGGAAATTCGGCCGAGGCTGCGGTCGTGCAATGGCTCTTGAATCAACTTGTTCAGGAGCTTGTCTCTGAGCGACCAGGGGTTGCGCTGGCAACCAGGCAGCTTGCGCAACTGCTGTGTGTTCAGGCCATCCGGTCATATCTCGATGCTTCCGGGCCTTGTGTGGCGGGATGGGTCAAGGCACTCAGCGACGAGCGCCTCGCTCCGGCGTTGCGCCTGATGCACCGCGAGCCTGGCCGGGCATGGGAGCTTGGCCAACTGGCGAAGGAAGTTGCCATGTCACGCTCCAGCTTCGCCATTCGCTTCAAGGCTGGTGCGGGCATCCCGCCCCTGACTTACCTGCAGAACCTGCGCATGTGCCTTGCCGAATATGAATTGCGCGAGGGCGTCATGCCCATATCGGAACTTGGCCGTTCGCTGGGCTATTCATCTGAAAGCGCGTTCAGCAGCGCCTTCAAGCGTTCCTCAGGCATGGCCCCCGGGCGCTACCGGTGCCTCTTCGCGAAGGCAAGCCGGTAGCGATCAGGCAGCGGGCGGGGTCCCCGTGCTTAGCGCGGAAGCCTCAAACTTGTCTCAATCCGCCGTCGACAAACAACTCGACGCCGTTCACATAGCTTGATGCATCGCTGGCGAGGAAAACCGCGACCTTGCCGATTTCGCGAGCATCACCGATGCGGCCCGCTGGGCTTCGTTGCGCGATGGATTGAACGATGGCGTCCGCCATGTCGGCGCCTGCCGCTTTGATAAGCGCTCTGCGCAGGGAAGGCGTGTCTACTGCCCCCGGGCTCAGAATGTTGATCCGGACGCCGGTGTCTTTGGCATCCTGGATCAGGGACCGGACCATGCCGTGGAATGCGGCTTTGATCGCGCCATAGATGCTCATGCCAGCGGGTGGGGCGACTGAAGCGGTCGACCCGATAAGAATGATGCTGCCGTCGCTCTCCAGCAGCGGCATCGCAGACTGGATGGTGAAGAGCACGCCCTTGAGATTGACGCCGACCATCTTGTCGAACTGTTCTTCTGTAATCTTGCCCAGCGGCGCATGCTCGTCAGCGACGGCGTTGGCGATGACGGCATCCAATCTCCCGTGATCGGCTTTGACTCGCTTCAGCAGCGCGTCCATCTCGGCAATGCTGGAAGCATCCGCCTTGGCACCGAAGCTGCGCGGGCCGATTTCCCTGACGGCTTCGTCGAGTGGCTCCTGTTGAAGCGCAGTCACAACAACTTTAGCGCCTTCCGCAACGAATTCCTTGGCGATTGCCAGACCGATTCCTGTTGTGCCGCCCGTGATCACGGCGACTTTTCCTTCAAGGGAATTACTCATGTCATCTCCAATTGGATTGATTAAACGTCCTCTTGCAGAAAGATACTTCCATCGAGCTGTGCATGGAATGCTTGGGATTCTATAAAACCTGCGAGAGCGTCCAAGATGAACCGCCCCGGATTTTGAGGAGGCTCCAATCGTTGAGAGAATGGAGCCATGAGGAAGTCAGTGAAGTTTTCCCCCGAGGTCCGCGAGCGCGCCGTGCGCATGGTGTTCGAGCATCGTGGCGAGCACGAATCGCAGTGGGCTGCCGTGGTGTCGATCGCAGCAAAGATCGGCAGTACTCCGCAGACCTTGTTGAATTGGGTTCGCCAGCATGAGCGTGACAGCGGCCAGCGCGCGGGCACAACCACGGCAGAAGCCCAACGCATCAAGGATTTGGAGCGCGAGGTTCGCGAACTGCGCAAGGCCAACGAGATCCTGAAGCTGGCCAGTGCGTTTTTCGCCCAGGCGGAGCTCGACCGCCGATTCAAGTCTTGAGGGACTTCATCGACGAGTACCGAGGCACCCTCGGGGCCGAGCCGATCTGCAGGGTGCTGCAGATCGCCCCGTCGGGCTATCGCCGCTACGCGGCCAGCAAGCGCGATCCGGCAT
>NZ_JBYTAG010000060.1:0-44391 GCF_058787995.1 Cupriavidus sp. FW305-27 | reverse complement strand
GCGCTGGGGGGTGGGGGCGGCGGGGGCTAGGGCTGCTGGAACTGCGGGGGCTGAGGCGTCCGGTCCAGCGGGGACAGGCGTTTGTTGCATCGCTCAAGCATAATGTAGGCCTGCCGTCGGGAACTACAGCTTGTCAGGGAAACATTGTCCGGTGAACGAAACAATCCAATGGAATGATTGGGAGGCGTTCTGCTGCGTGGTCGAGCAGGGGACGTTCACGGCCGCGGCGGAGCAGCTGGACTGCCCCAAGTCGCGTGTCTCGGCCGCAGTGGCGCGGCTGGAAACCGCCATCGGCGCCAAGCTGCTGGAGCGCACCACGCGGCGCATGCGCCTCACGGATGCTGGCAAGGCGGTCTACCGCGATGTCGCCCCCTTGTTTGCGCGCCTGCGCGAGATCCGCCAGGAAACGCTGGCGCGTGAGGAGCGCGTACAGGGCGTACTGCGCATTGCCACACCCTATGAGTTCGGCGCCCAGCAACTGGGTGGCGTGATCTGCCGCACGCTGGCGGCGCATCCGGCGCTGGACGTGGCCGTGGAAATCACCCAGGGCCTGGTCGACCCGATCCGCGACGGGTTTGACGTGGCCTTCGTCGTCGTCGATACCGACCTGCCGGACTCCGGCACGGTGGCGCGCCGCATCTACCATGTCGAGCGCGGCCTGTTTGCCGCGCCGGCGCTGGCGGCCAGCCTGCCGGCGCAGTTGCGCCCGGAAGACCTGGCCAATATGCCGACGCTGACCACGCCCGGCGACACCGTCTGGGAATTCACCCGCGATGGCCAGACCGTGTCCGTGCCTATCCGTCCGCGCATGCAGACCCACAACGCCGAACTGCGGCTGCAGGGCGCGCTGGCGGGGCTGGGCATCGCCCGGCTGTCGGTCATTTATTGCGAGGCCGAGATCGCGCAGGGGCGGCTGGTGCGCGTGTTGCCTGACTACCCGCTGCCGCCGCTGCGCGTGTTCGCGCTGCTGCCGGACCGGCGGCTGCAGCCGCGCAAGGTGCGGGCCTTCATGGAAGCGATCGAATCGATGATGGTGTCCGAGCTGGAGCCCGAGGCGGGCCTGGACGGGGGGATGGGGGTGGAAGCAGCCGCGAGCGGGCAGGCTGAAGGAGAGGCCCGCACGGCGGGTTGAGGGCGCTGGCGGGCCGGGCCCGCCACGGCCGGGGCCGTGGCAACGGACAACGGAAAGGGCAGGAGCTCAGGCGCCGTCGGTGAATGCGTCGCGGCGGTCGGTGGTCCTGGCGCCGTCAGTGAACGGGTCGGCCTTGCCCAGCCTGGCGCCGTCCAGGAACGGATCGGCCTTGCCGGCGTGGGCGATGCTCCCGTCCAGGCGGGCGATGTCGGAAACGGGTTCGGAGGCGTGGGCAGCGGCCGCGGCAAACGACAGGCTGACGGCGCACAGCAGGGAAAGCGCCAGGCTGCGGCGTTGGGCGATGGTCTTCATGGTGTGTGGTCCTTCTCAGGCAGGGTGCGTGGCGGAAGCGCCACGATGCCTGCAATGTAGGACTTCACACGGGGCAGAAAAAGGGTCAATTCTCGACACACTGTCCAGGGCTCTGGACAATGTGCCGAGCCGCCGCTGGCTCAGTAGTGCATGCCGAAGATGCTGGCGCCCAGCCGCGCGATCACCATCAGCAGGATCTGCGCGATCACGAACAGTACCAGCGGCGAAACATCGAAGCCGCCCAGGCGCGGTACCACGCGCTGGATCGGGCGCAGCACCGGCGCGGTCAGGTGGTCGATGGCCGGGGTGATCGGCGAATGCGGGTTGACCCACGACAGGATCGCCATCAGCAGCGTGACCCACATTACCAGGCTGATCGTCCATTTCAGCACATAGAGCAGGGCGGTCAGCAGCATGGCCGGCAGGAAGCCGAGCAAGTCGATGCCGCTGAGCAGCGCGACCAGCACCAGGAACACCATCGCGGTCAGCCATGCGCCCACCACCGTGGCCCAGTCAATGCCGCCCACCCCGGGGATGACCCGGCGCAGCGGGCGCACCAGCCAGTCGGTGATCTGGAACACCCCCTGGGACACCGCATTGCGCGTAGGCAGCCGCGTGAGCTGCATCCACACGCGCAGCAACAGCGCCATGCCGAACAGGGTGAAGACGGTATCCAGCAGGAAGAGAGCGATTTCCGAGAACATCGGTGCGTTTTCCGGTGACGGGTGAAGGTGTCTGCAACCGCACAGATTCTGCCATAGCCTGACGCCGGCACGATGCAACCGTGCGCCGGGCACATGAGCTGGCGGACATGTTTGTGCTGGCGCCTCGGTGCGCGGCCCCTATAATTGCGTGCGCCCGGTTGCGGGACCGGCCGCGCACCCGTGGTATTGCGCGTGGTTCCTGCGCTTTCCTCCTCCTTTGCGCTTTTTCGCCACCTTATGCCCAGCAAGTCCGTCCCGTCCCGGAAATCCACATCGCTTACCAAGGCCGACTTCGAGGCGCTCTCGGATTTCCGCTACCAGTTGCGGCGTTTCCTGCGGTTTTCCGAAGATGCGGCGCGCGCGGAAGGGCTGACCGTGCAGCAGTACCTGCTGCTGTTGCATATCCGCGGCTGTGCCGACAAGGACTGGGCCTCGATCGGCGAACTGGCGGAACGGCTGCAGGCCAAGCAGCACGGCGTGGTGGCGCTGGTCAACCGCTGCGAGGCGGCGGGGCTGGTCAGGCGCCGGCTCAACCCCGAGGACCGCCGCGTGGTGCAGGTACACCTGCTGGCCAAGGGCGAGCGCTACCTGAACCGCCTGGCGATGCTGCACCGGACCGAGCTGGAATCGCTGCGCGGCGCTTTCCGCGTGGCCCGCATCACCCAGTTCAACGACGACGGCGCCGAGCGCGCCTGAGCCGCGGCAGGCCTGCACTGCCAGCCAGTTACAGGCAGTTACCAATCACAGGTTCCGGTGACACCCGCTGGCTGCCGGCGGCCCTAGACTCGCGCGCATTCCCCAACACGCGCAGAGCGCAGGAGTCCTGACATGTCCATCCCCCTTCGTTCGGTTGTGCTTGCGGTGCTTGGCGCCGGTGCGCTGGCCGGGTGTGCCACGCCGTATGGCTACGACAACGGGTATGGCGGAGGGTACGGCGGCAGCTACGGTGGCGGCTATAGCAGCAGCGGCTACGGCACCAGCGGCTATGGCGGCAGCACCACCATCAGCGGCTACCCGGCGCAGCAGGGCTACCCGCAGGGGTACCCGCAGCAAGGGTATCCGCAACAGGGGTATCCGCAGCAAGGCTATCCCCAGCAGCCGTATCCGCAGCAGTCATATCCGGACGGCAGCTACGGCAACAACTACGGCAACCAGGCTTACGGCGTGCGCTACGGCTGGGTCGAGGCGATCGAGGTGGTGCCCGGCCAGCCGCCTTCGACCAGCGGCGCGGGCGCCGTGGTCGGCGGCATCGTGGGCGGACTGCTGGGCCACCAGGTCGGCGGCGGCCGCGGCAATACCGTGGCCACCATCGGCGGCGCGGTTGCCGGCGCGGTGGCCGGCAACGAGGTCGAGAAGCGCACCGGATCCTCGGCCGCGGCTTACCGTGTGCGCGTGCGCACCAGCGACAACGCCTACCTGACGCTGACGCAGTCCAACGCCTACCAGATGCGCATCGGCGACCGCGTCAAGGTCGAGAACGGCGTAGCCGTGCCGTACTAAGTGCCGAACAGCTGCGCGTAGTCCTCGCGCAGCTGGCGCTTGAGCAGCTTGCCCGCCGTGTTGCGCGGCAGGTCCGCGACGAACACGATGCGCTTGGGCACCTTGAACGGTGCCAGTGCCTGGCGCGCATGGGCGATCAGCTCTTCCTCGGCGGCGTCTTCATGGCCGCGCTTGCGCACCACGCAGGCGGCCACTGCCTCGACCCACTTCGGGTGCGGCAGTGCGAACACCGCTGCCTCGGCCACCGCGCCGTGAGTGTACAGACACTCTTCCACCTCGCGGCTCGATACCAGCACGCCGCCTGAATTGATCACGTCCTTGATCCGGTCCACCACGTACAGGTAGCCCTCGGCATCCATATAGCCGAGATCGCCGGAATGGAACCAGCCGCCGGTGAAGGCTTCAGCGGTCAGTTCGGGCTTGTCCCAGTACTCCGTCAGCAGTTGCGGCGAGCGATGCACGATCTCGCCCAGCTCGCCGGGCGGCACGTCCTGCATGGTCTCGTCGACGATACGGGTCTCGACGTTCAGTACCGGCCGGCCGGCGGAGGCGGGGCGCCCGGCGTGTTCGTCGGGGCCCAGCACCGTGGCCAGCGGCCCGATCTCGCTCTGGCCGTAGCAGTTGTAGAAACGCAGTGCCGGCAGCTTCTGCTGCAGCTCAAGCAGCACCGGCACCGGCATGATCGAGGCCCCGTAGTAGGCCTTGGTCAGCGACCCCAGCCGCGCCGGATCGAAGTCCGCATGGCGCAGCAGCGCGATCCACACCGTGGGCGGCGCAAAGAAGCTGGTGATGCCCTCGGCGTGGATGGTGCGCAGGCAATAGCCGGCCTCGGGGCTGTCGGCGATCAGCGTGGTGCCGCCGCACAGCAGCAGCGGCATCAGGAAGACATGCATCTGCGCCGAGTGGTACAGGGGCAGCGCGGCCAGCGAGTAGTCCGATTCGCGGATATCGCAGGCGGCAATGGTGCTGACGTATTCGGCCAGCAGCGCGCGATGGGTCAGCACGGCACCCTTGGGGGCCGAGGTGGTGCCCGAGGTGTACAGGATCTGCGCAGGCGTGGTGTCGGTGAGCGAATCGGACACCGGTGCCGCGGGGCCGCTGGCGGCGGCTGCCAGTACATCGCGCACCTTGCCGCCGTGCAGCGTGCCGCTGACCTTGCAGGGCAGGCCCTCGACGCGGTCGGCCAGCGCCGGATCGGCAAAGATTGCGCTGGCGCCCGACTGCGTGACGATGTACTCGGCCTCCGCGCGCGTCATCGAGAAATTGACCGGCACATGGATCAGGCCGCTGCGCAGGCAGGCCAGCCACAGCAGCACATAGGCGTCTGAGTTCTTGCCGAAGGCGGCCACGCGGTCGCCGGGGCGCAGGCCCCATTGCGCCAGCGCGCCGGCCACGCGGGCCGCGGCCTGATCCAGTTGGCGATAGGTCCAGGCCCGTTCGCCGAAGCGGATCGCGGTCTTGCCCGGGCTGCGCCGCACGGCGCGGGCAATGGCGTCGGGAATGGTGTTGCGCAGGGCGCGCTGCTGCTCTGACTGCATGGTGTGGTCTCCATTGTTATGGTGGGTCCAGCAAGTCTTGAAGCCAAGCGCCGAGGATAAAGGCTGCCGCCCGGCCATGGCAAGGCGGCAGCGTCTCGGGGTGGGACTACAGCGCGTCGGGGTGGACTACAGCGCTTCCGACAGGAACACCAGCGCGCGCCCGTGGGCCAGCGCGGCGCTGGGCTGGTGGTAGGAGCCGCGCGCCCAGCAGTTGAAGCCGTGGTCCGCACCCTGGTAGACGTAGATCTCGCTGCCGGGTTTGCCGGCCATGGCGTCGCGCACGCCTTGCACGGCCTCTGGCGGGATGTGCGCGTCGAGCGCGCCGTAGTGGAACTGCACCGGCACACGAATGTTCGCCGCCTCTTGCAGCTGGTTCTGGATGCCGCCGCCGTAGTAGGGCACGGCCGCATCCACCAGCCCGCGCGCCGCGCTCAGGTACGACAGCAGGCCGCCGAAGCAATAGCCCACCGCCGCCACCTTGCCGGCGCCGGTGTGCTGGCGCAGCACCTGCACCGTGGCGGCGATATCGTCCAGCGCGGCGGTGACATCCACCGCCTTGCGCAGCGCCATGCCGCGCGCCATGTCGTCGCCTTCGTAGCCCAGTTGCACGCGTGGCGCCTGGCGCCAGAACACGTCCGGCGCCAGCACCGCATAGCCGTCGGCGGCGTACTGGTCCGCCACGGCGCGGATATGCTCGTTGACGCCGAAGATCTCCTGCAGCAGCACAATGCCCGGCGCGCCGGGCTGCACGCCTGCCGGCGGCAGGCTCAGGTAGGCATCGAAGCTGCCCGCGGCGGTGTCAACGCGGATCCACTGGCTGTCGGGGATGGCTGTCATGGGGAAAGGCTCTCCGGAAGGGGGCTGAACAGGAAAGCTGCAAGTTTGCCACTGCGCGCCGCTTCGTGCAGGGCAGGGCGCCCTGCTGCTGCCGTCAGTACGCGCGCGACTGCTGGTAGCGCTTGTTCCAGTTGTCGGTGTAGGCCCTGACCACGGCGGCGTCGCCGCGGATCAGCATGCCGTTCTCGGCGTTGCGCTCCTGCGCCGACTTGGTGAAGTTGAACGATCCGGTGAAGACTGCCTGGTCGTCGAACACCATCACCTTGTTGTGCGCAATCGCGGGTTTGTTGTCGATCACCACCGGCACGCCGGCATGCTTGAGGTAAGTGGCACTGGTATAGCGTTCGGCCTGCTGGCTCTTGTCCAGGATCACGCGCACGTCCACGCCGCGCCGGTGCGCCTGTGCCACGGCCTCGGCAATCGGTGCGCTGGTGAACGAATAGGCCTGGATCAGCAGGCGATGGCGCGTGCTCCGGATGGCATTGATCAGCAGCGCCTGGCAACTCGCGCCATCGGGCACGAAGCACAGCGTGTAGCCGCTGCCATCGGCAAACGGCTTGGCCGGCACCGGCTTCGCATCCGGCGGCTGGGCCGGCTTGCCGGTGCGCGCGGGAAAGTGGTTGGCGACGGCCTCGTTGAAGGTCTCGCTGATGCTGTTGGCGATGGTGTCGGTCACCTGGTCGAAGGTGGAAGCCGAGCGGGCGTGCGCCAGTAGCGCGAAGGGACTGAACGAGGTGAAGGCCGACACGGCGGCGGCCAGGCCCAGGCCCAGCACGGCCCGGCGAATGAATCTGTAAGTCACGGCGGATCTTTGCGTCGGTGAATGACGGCATGCGCGCGCCGCGCGCCGCATGCTGTCGGGGCGGGTTCGCAGCGTAGCAGCCGCATACGCCACTGGCAAAGCGTGATTGTGTAACAGGATCTGCGGCCGGCTATCCGGTGCAGCATCGCTGCACCGCCGCTGCCCTTGGGACTATCCGCACCCGCGCCTATGATGGATGGAACCCCCGCGGGTCCGCCCGCCAAGGAGAGGGATATGAGCAACCATACCTACAAGCTGGTCGAGATCGTCGGATCTTCACCCGATGGCTGCGACCAGGCCATCCAGAGCGCCATTGCCAAGGCCGGTGAAACCATCAAGAACATCGACTGGTTCGAAGTGGTGGAAACGCGCGGCCACATCACGAACGGCAAGATCGCGCACTACCAGGTCACGCTGAAGATCGGTTTCCGCGTGAGCTGAGTGCGGCGCCGCGCTTGCGCGGCGGAATTGCGCGACGGCACGGGCTGCGCTGCCTGTGCGGATTGGTGCGCGTGCTCGCTCCAGATGCAGCCTTCGGGATAAGAAAATCGGCCGACGCGAGACTGCCGTCGGCCGGGTGCAGGGAAACCTGGTGTCGTCAGCCCAAACGCGACCAGCTCAATCGAACTGGTACGAATAAGTCATGTTGATCCGCGGCGACCGACGGCTTGCATTGGTCGGCTTGTCACCTACCGGTTGTGCCACCGACAGATCCAGCGTGTAGTAGCGCCGGTCCGAGAAGCGCGCGCCAATGGCTACCGATGACAGGCTGCGGTGCGACAGCGACACGCTGTTGGAAAACACGCGCGCCACGTCGGCCGACACATAGGGCTGGATGGTGCGCAGGTAGGTCATGTCGGGCAGGAACAGGCGGCTGATTTCCGCCGAGGCCCCCCAGCCCTTGTCGCCCGCCACTTCGCCGGCGGGATAGCCCAGCCCGAAGAAGCGTCCGCCGAAGCTGATCTGCTCGCCCGAGGCCAGGCGGTCGCCGCTGTACTGGCCCGCCGCGGCCACGGTGAGGCCGAAGCCCGCCGGCAGGTCTTTCGACTGCGACAGCAGCAGCCGCGTGCGGAAGAAGCTCAGGTCGTTGGTGTTGTTCTGGCGGCTCGCACCCAGCGCATCGAAACCCTTGTACAGGCCGAGCGTGGCGTTGCGGCTCACGCCTTCGCCGCGCTGAACGTAGGTCAGCTCCGCGGTGCCCACGCGCACGTTGGTGCCCAGCGTCACGCGCGTGCCGGTGGCGGTGTGGGTGTACCGCTCGAACTGGTCGGCGCCGTAGAAGCCGCCGGTCAGCGTGAGCGTATGCGCGTTGGACAGCAGCAGCGGATAGCTGAGCGAGCCGCCGATGCGCTTGGTGTCGTTGACGTAGCGCGGGTTGAACCCGATCGCCTCCAGCGTGGCGTTCTGCGGCACGCCTCGGTAGTGCGAGGCATTGAGCCGCGCGATCATGCCCTCGGTGCCGAGCGGCTGCGCGTAGCTGGCGGCGTAGTACTCCTCGTTGTCGCGGCCCTTGGGGAACAGTGCCGACACCGAGATCTGCTCGCCCAGCGGCGTCAGGCTGTTGCTGGTCGCGGTGGCAATGGCGCGCAGGCCTGGCGACATGTATTCGATGCCGGTGCCGAAGGTGAACGGCTTGCGCTTGACGTCGAGCACCATCTCGCAGGCGCCGTCGGTGGTGGTCGGCGGCTGCACCGTGGCCGCCACCTGCAGCCCGGGCTGCAGGGCCAGTGCATTGACGTAGTGTTCGAAGCGGTCCTGGCGTAGCGGGCGGTCCTGCTGCAGCTTCTCGGCAATGGCGCGCAGCCGGCCCTCTGCCGGGCCCGCCTTGCCTGTGACCGTCACCTTGGCCACATAGCCCTCGACCACGGTGATCAGCACATCGCCGTTGGCAAAGTCCTGCGCCGGCACGAAGGCAAACGAGAGCGGATAGCCGCGGTCCTTGTACATCTGCGTCACCGTGTTGGCCGCTTCCAGCAACTGCGCCACCGTGATCTCGCGATTGGCCAGCGGCTTGAACTGCGCGGCTACCTCCTCGAACGGCAGCGTCTTCGCGCCTTCGATGCGAAAGCGGCGCGGTGTCAGGCGTGTATTGAGCAGGTCCTGCATGGCCGCCTGCGGCCGTTCGACCTGCACGGTCACGCTGCTGTCGGGCCGGGCCGGAGCAATCTTCGGGAGCGTCTGGGTTGGGTCGCCCTGGACCGGGCTGCGCGGATCGGCCTGGGCCAGGCCGTGATGGAACGCGCCGACGCTGACCAGCAGCGCGGCAACGCGATGACGTGCACGCATGGCAAAACCCCTGTAAGGAAATACTGCGGCTATTGACGTCGCGTGCCACTGGCGCGGGGATTGCCGCTACCCCCGTGCGCCTGCTGTCCGATGCCGCCGGTTCAGCGCGTGGCCGCTACGTTGAATCTGGTGTGCTCCGCTGCCCGCGATCAGGCGATCGCCAGGGCAGAGGCTGAGGCTGGATTACTTCTGGCCGAGCGCGCCGGTCAGGCCGCCCAGCAGGCCGCCAACCAGGCCGCCGATGGCGCCGGTGGCGCTGGTGGTCGAAGTCTTGCTGGTGGTGCTGCCCGCGGTGGAGGTGGCGCCGCCGGTCACGGCGGCCACAACACTGGTGACGGGGGCCAGCGGGCTGGTGGTGCCAGTGCCCGCCGCGGCGCCGGTGACGCCGCCTACCACGCCATTCACCACGCCGCTGACCGCGGTGGTGACCGGTACTGGCGGCGAACCTGTGCCGCCGCCGGTGGCACTGCCAAGGCCGCCAGTGATGGAGCTGACCAGGCTGGTGACAGGCGCCAGCGGCGAACCCGTGCCGCCAGCGCCTGCACCGCCAGTCAGCCCCCCGGCCAGCGCAGTCACCGGTGCCAGTACTGGGCTCAGCGCGCCCAGGCCGCCGCCGCTGGCGGGCCCGTTCGCTGCGCCGCCCAGCG
Organism: Cupriavidus sp. FW305-27; assembly: GCF_058787995.1. NCBI lineage: Bacteria > Pseudomonadati > Pseudomonadota > Betaproteobacteria > Burkholderiales > Burkholderiaceae > Cupriavidus > Cupriavidus sp. FW305-27. Next base: position 34,633 of record NZ_JBYTAG010000060.1, on the reverse strand, counting down.
ATGCCACGGTCGTGCCGGTGGCGTTCACCACGCCGCCGACGCCCGAGATCACCGGCGTGTTGGTCTGTTGCAGCGTGGTGCCGGCCGTCGCGAGCGCACCGCCCACGGCCGCCAGCAGGCTGGTGGTCGGTGCGCCCAGGCCCGTGGCCGCGCCGAGCGTCTGTGCGGCGCCGGTCAGCTGCGAGGTGATCGGCACGATCAGCTTGCTGGTGGTGGTGGTCACCTGCTCGACCGCGCCGGTCGACAGCACCGTGGTCAGCGTTTCGCCAGTGCCGCTCACCGTTTTGCCCAACTCGTTCACCACCGTGCCCAGCGGCGAGGTCAGCGGCGCCAGTGGCGCGAGCTGGCCGGTGCCAAGGCCACTGACGGCGGTACCGGTGCTGGATAAGGTCTTGCCAAGTTCGGTGACCACGTTGCCGGTGCTGGCTACCGTGGTGCCTACCGGATTATCCGAGTTCGGCATGCTGCCCAGGCCCGATTGCAGGCCCGTGGCCAGTGCCCCGATGGCATCGCCGGCGGAGGCTACGGCGTCGCCCAGGCCGGTTTGTGTCTGGGTCGGCACCAGCGGCAGGTTGCTGCTGCCGAGCTTGTCGCCAAGATCGCTGACCGTCTTGCCGGTACTGTCGAGCACCTTGCCAGTATTGTTGATGACCTCGGCGGTCGGGGTCCGTGCGGTGGGCGTTTCGCCGCCGCCGGTATTGCCGCCATTGTTATCGCCAGTGCCACCCGTGCCGCCGCCCGTGCCACCGGTACCACCGCTGGCCACGTCGGTGCTGCCGCCGGAGCCGCCCATGCCGCCAGTGCCATCGGTACCCGTAGTCTTGGCGCCGCCATTGGTGCCCGCCGTGTCGCTGGTGCCCATGGAGGTCGATCCGCTGCCGCTGGCGCAGCCACCCAGGGCCAGCAAGGTTGCGAGGAGTGCCGTTACGGCGAGTTGTTGTTTGCGCATGTTCTGTTCCCTCATTCCCGTCGTTTAAATCGCTCGGCCGCGCATCGCGTTCGTTTTCTGCGTGCGGCGGTGACGGATATGGCGCAATCGGTATGCCAGCGCTGCGACGCGTCCTGGAGCGGACCCTGCGGAAGTCGGGGGTGGTGCCCGCAAAGCCTTGCCGGGCGCGGATTCCAGGGAAGCGGTGGGACCTGCTTGCGGCGCTGCCGGGGATGGGGTGTCAGGGCGGCTGCGCGTTACGCGTTACGTAACGTGTGTCGTCTGCAGGGAACAAGACAGCCGGAACGGCGGGCTTGCGACGATGGCGATCCAGCCAGGCAAGCGCGCCGTGCCGCGCACTGCCACGGCCTCCCGCCACGGTCATCCGCGCCTCCGTGTTCCCATGTTCCCGGAACACGTTACGTAGCACGTAACACCTCAGGTCCGCGCCGCAACGGCATTTGTGTCCGGCCCGCAGCTACCCCGCATCACCCGGCAATCCGCGCCAGGCAAGGCTTGCAGCGCCGCGGCCGGTTCCGTGCCGGCACCGCTGGCGCCGCTGGCACGCGCCTTGCCATTGGTTGTCCAGACGCGCCGACGATCTCGCGTTCCACGGTCTTGCCGTTCCGCTTCGGAGCGGTCCGCCAGAGGAACAAAGCGGGACACCGGGGAGGCTCGTCGGCAATCCCATGCGGCGCACATAAGACAAGACGGCCGGCAGCACCGTGGCCAACAAGACAGGAGAAGGGCAATGAAAATCAAGCATCCGTCGCAGCATGGCATGACCTCACTGGCCGCGGCCGGCGTGGCCGCCCTTGCGTTGCTGATGGCAGGCTGTTCGTCCAGCGGTGGCGGCAGCGGCGCCAATCCGCGGCCGAACAGCGGCAACACCGACACGCCGGTCAACCCGGCACCGTCCGCATCGAGCGAGACCACGCCCACGGCCAAGGTGACCGAAGGCGCGGGCAATACCGTGGTGGCCACTGGCAATGCCATCAGTGACATCGGCAAGACTATCCAGGAGGCGCCGCTGCCGTTGCTGCCCACCACGGCGCGCGAAAGCGCCGGCGACGTGGTGATCAAGGCCGGCAAGGCGGTTGGCTCGCTCGGTGCCGGCGTGCGCGATGGGCTGGGGCAGATGGGCTCGGTCGACAACCCGGTTGGCGTGACGGTGGCCAGCACCGGCAACGTGGTCCACGACGTGGGCGAGGCGTTGATCAGCGGCGGCGACCTGGTGTCTGGCCTGGGCACCGAGAAGCTGGCACCGCTGGCACCGGTGACCACCCCGGTGGGTGGCCTGGTCAGGCACGTGGGCATCGCGGTGCACGATGGCAGCTACAAGCTGAAAAGCGTGCTGTCCGAAGGCCCGGTCGCGCAGGTCACGAATTCGGTCAGCAAAGTCATCGTGCCGCTGACCAGCAAGGGCACCGACGGCACGCAGACACTGGGAGCGGCCACGCACCTGGGCGAGCCGGCCAACGGCCTGCTCTACAAGGTCGGCAATACGGTGGCTGCAGGCGGCAGCATGATCAGCAACACCCACGCACCGGTGGTCTCGCCGCTGGGCGGCGTGGTGACTGAGGCCGGCAAGACGGTCGCGGCTGCTGGCGCGCTCCTCAACGGCAATGGTCAGGGTGGCGGCAACCCGCTTGGTGGCCTGCTGGGCAACCTGCCGCTGGCCAAGGCTGGTAGCAACGGTGAGGGCGGTTCCGCGGGCGGCGCGCTCGGTCCCGTGACCGCGCTGCTGGCGCCGGTGACCGGACTGGTCGGCGGGCTGAAGCAAGGCGCACACGACAGCCAGGGTGGCAGCGGTGACCACAAGGCGTTGCAGCTGCCGCTGGTGGGTGGCCTGCTGCGCTGAAATGTCTCATCCCGGCTAGGTGTTTTCACGGTGCGCTGTCGCTCATCACCCCGTCGCAGCGCATCTTTTTATTTTGGCTGGCATTGCGGCCGTATGACCGCAATGCCAGGTTGCAGGCCGGTTCCCGGCCGGTCTGCCTGCTCTTTGACAACCTGTGGACCCGGGCGTGCCGGGTCGTTTCAAACGCGCGTCTTAACCCCTTTGGGTCATTGCTATCACCCGTAGGAGGGGTATGGTTGAGACATTCCATGTCTTAAAAAGAAAGCGCAGCAAGCGTGAAAAGTCGATAAAAGAGCGGGCCACAGAGCACCGTGATAATCGAACGGGGGAAGCGTGATCGCGGCAACAGATCACTTCGGGAGTGGAAATCATGAAACGACTCATTGCACGCTTTATTAAGGATGAGCGCGGAGCGACGGCTATCGAATATGGCCTGATCGTCGGGCTTGTTGCTCTGGCGATTGCCGTCGGCGCTGGCAAACTCGGCACCGAGCTTAACGCCAGCTTCGATCGGCTTTCGGTCACGGTTTCGGGATGGTTCAAGTAAAGCCGAAACCATAAGACCGGCGTGATTGCCGCGCTCCTCTGCGCGGCGACCCTCTACACAGACTTCCTCCACCGGCGCGTTCCCAACGCCTTGCTGGCGGCTGCCGTGCTGGCCCTCGGGCTGTCACTGCTCGCCGGACAGGGCATGGAACTGCCGCTAACCACGCGCCTGATCGGCGCCGGGCTGGGCCTTGCGGTCACACTGCCGGTATATGCCCTCGGGCAGATGGCGGCGGGTGACGTCAAGTTCCTGGTCGTGGCGGGGTTGTTCACCGGGCCGCAAGGACTGGTACTGGCATGGGTCGTCGGCAACCTGCTCGGGCTGGTGCACGCGCTGCTGGCGCTTGCACTGGGCGGTCGCGCGCCGGCTACAAGTCAAGCCATCGATCACCAGGACAGCGGACCTATTCCTACGGCGCAGTTTTCGCGGGCGCGCGGCATTCCATATGCCGCGTACCTGGCCGTGGGCGTGCTGGCCTGGATGGCTGCGGGCCATTAGCCGGACAGGCTAGTGGCAAGCAGGCTGCGCCGCCGGTCGGCGCGAAAGAACACCAAGGGACCGGGGTTTCAGATGTTGTTGCACGCAAGGGTCAACAGGGGGATAAACCGGCGCCGCCACGGCGCCGGCAGCGCTGCGATCGAGTTTGCGATCGTGGCGCCGGTGCTGCTCGCCATCGTGATCGGCATCGTCTACTACGGTGTGATGCTGGCGCTGCAACAGGTGCTGACGCTGGCCGCCGAAGAAGGCGCGCGCGCTGCGCTGCGCTATCCAGCGGGCGTTTCCGGCTCAGGCCTCGCGGCCACGCAAGGCGCGCGCGTCGATGCAGCGGCTGCGATGGCGCGCGGCACGCTTCCCACATCCATCAGGAATTTGCTGTCCACCGGCAACGTTGCGCAGGCAGTGCCCTGTGCATCCGGCTCCACCGATGTCTGCGTGCAGGTTACGCTGAACCTTCCCACCACCAACATCCTCCCCGCCGTGCCGATGGTCCCGGTCCCTGCAACGCTGTCAGGCTCGGCAATGGTCCAGCTTTCTCCTGATATCTGAGCCGCCATGCCCCAACGCCCCCACGCCATGCCCATCCAAAGGAATCCCGCATGACCAGCAAGCAGATCCGACTTCTGGCGGTGGTGCTGCTTGGCCTGGCGCTGCTGCTTGCGCTGCTGGCGTGGCAAGTGGGCCGCCAGCCGGCACAGGCGCCCGCGGCATCGACATCCGCCAAACCGCTGCACGCAGTGGTGGTGACCACGCAAGCGGTGGAGGCGGGCAAGCCGCTTGCCGCCGAGGCGCTCAAGGTCGAGATGCTCCCGATCGATCCCACCGGCGCCTACAGCGAGGTGGCACGCGTGACCGGGCAGGTGCCGCTGGTGGCGCTTGGCGCCAACGTGCCGGTGCTCGAAAGCCAGTTGCTGGCTGGCCTGGCCACGCAGGTGCGGGAGGGCGAACGCGCGGTGGCCGTGTCAGTCGATGAAGTCATCGGCGTCGGCAACCAGGTGCAGCCGGGCGACTATGTCGATGTCTTCCTGGTGCTGCGCCGCGACCAGCAGGAGATCCCGGAAAGCCAGGCGCGCATGCTGCTGTCGCGCCTGCGCGTGCTGGCCTACGGCGTCGCCTCGGTCAACCGGCCGCAGAACGCCAAGCCGGAACAGATGATGGCGCGACAGGAGGGCGCCAAGACCGCGGTGCTGTCGGTGCCGCTGGAGCAGGTCAGCCGGCTGGCGATGGCGCAGCAGTCCGGGCGCCTGCTGCTGGCGCTGCGCAATCCGCAGGACGAAGCCATGCCCAGCGACGGCATGTTTGCCGAACCCCCGCCCGCGCTGGCCGCGCGCGCCGGCGTTCCCGCCGAAGCGCCGCGCGCGGCCCCCGACAAGGCCATGGCCGGCGTGATGCTGTCCGGCCTGGCCGCCCCCGCCGGCGCCTCTGCCCCGCGCGCGCCGGTGGCAGCGCCGGCGCCGCGGCCGCTGCAGGTTGCCGCGCCGCCCGCGCCAGCCCAGGCGAGACAAAGCGCAGGCGTGGAAGTCATTCGCGCGGGCAAGCGCGAGATCGAATAAGAACGTGGGCGCCGACTTTATGCATATCCAGAAGAAACCAGCCCATTCGACGGCCCTGCGCCGCAGGCTGATGCAACTCGCGCTGGCCGCGATGCTGGCCACTACCGCGTGGTGCGCACTGGCGCCGCGCGCACAGGCGCAGGAAGCCGTGAACGCGCGCCAGTTGCGCCTGCTGGCCGGCGCGCAGAAAGAGATCCGCAGCGCGCAACCGGTGGAACGCGTCGCGGTGGGCAACCCGGCGGTGGCCGACGCGCTGGTGCTGCGCACGCGCGGTGCCCCCAGCGTGCTGCTGGTGGCCAAGCAACCTGGCGTGACCGACGTGATGGTGTGGACGCGCGGCGGCGCCGAGCCGCTGACCTACAACGTGCAGGTCGATGCCATCGCGCCCGATGCCGATGGCGCCAAGCTTGGCTATTCCGCCGCCGGTGCCACCATCACCGGGCAGTCGCCCGATGCCTATGCCGCGGCGCGCGCGCAGGCAGCGGCGCGCGCGGCCACCACCGGCAAGACCGATGGCAAGCCCGGCCTGGTGGTGGATCGCTCTACCGTGCCGCTCTCCGGTACCGTGCAGGTCGACGTCAAGGTGGTGGAGATCAGCAAGACCGTGCTCAAGGAAGTCGGTATCAACTTCTTCCGCAACAACTCCGGCTTTGCCTTCGGCACGTTCTCGCCATCGACGCTGAACAAGTTCACCTTTACGCCCGGCAGCGGCGGCGCACCGGGCAGTTTCAGTGCCGACATCGCGTCGCCGATGAGCAATGCCTTCAACCTGGTGGCCGCGTCGCTGACACACGGTATCTTCGCCAATATCAGCCTGCTGGAGGCCAACGGCCTGGCGCGCGTGCTGGCCGAGCCCAGCCTGGTGGCGCTGTCCGGCCAGAGTGCCAGCTTCCTGGCCGGCGGCGAGATCCCGATCCCGGTGCCGCAGGCGCTGGGCACGACCACGATCCAGTTCAAGCCATTCGGCATCGGGCTGACGGTGTCGCCCACGGTGCTGTCGGCCGACCGCATCGCGCTGAAGGTGGCGCCGGAGGCGAGCGACCTCGACCCCTCGCGCGGCATCTCGATCAATGGCGCGGTGGTGCCCGCCATCGTCACGCGGCGCGCCGACACCACGGTGGAACTGGGTGACGGCGAGAGCTTCGTGATCGGCGGGCTGGTCAGCCGCAACACCGTCAGCAACGTCAACAAGGTCCCGGTGCTGGGCGACCTGCCGGTGATCGGTGCCTTCTTCAAGAACCTGAATTTCCACCAGGAAGACCGTGAGCTGATGATCGTGGTCACGCCGCGCCTGGTGAAGCCGCTGGCCAAGGGCGCGCCGGCGGCGCAAGCCGTTGGTGCCGATGGCCGCACCAACGGCAACCCCAATGTATGGGGCTGGTATGTGCTGGGCGAATACGCGGACCCGACTTTGCCGGGTTTCTCAAAATAGCCGCCGGCCGTGCCGGCAGGCATGGCCAACAGCTTGAGGCGGAGAGATGGATTATTTTCTGTTGCACGCAACGCAGGACGAAGTGAAGGACTGGCTGGGCAAGGTCCTGGGCGGGCTGGGCACGCTGGTGGCCGAAGGCGGCGCGCAGGAAGCCTTTCTCGAGCGCGTGGCCCAGCTGCGCCCGGGGCTGGTGTTCCTGCACTTCTCGACGGAACTGGCCGGCGCGTCGGCGCGGCTGGGCGAGCAGCTGCTGCGGCTCTTCCCGGGCCTGCCGCTGGTCGCGGTGGGCCATGCCGACGAGCCCGGCATCATGCTGGCGGCGCTGCGCGTGGGCGTGAAGGACTTTATCGACCTGCGCGACGCGCCGGCCGATGCCGAGGCCGTGGTCAAGCGCCTGGCCGTGCCGGGCGAGCAGGTGCGCCAGGCCGAGTCGGCGCGCCAGGGCAAGATCGTGGCGCTGCTGGGCGCGCGCCCCGGCGTGGGCGTGACCAGCCTGGCCGTGAACCTGGCCGCGGCGGCACGCCGCCACCTGCCACTGAATGAAAAGACTGACGCGCGCGCCGAAGTGCTGCTGCTGGACCTGGGCCTGCCGGCGCGCGACGGCGCGCTGTACCTGAACCTGAGTCCGGGCTTCCACTTTGTCGAGGCGGTGCGCAACCTGCGCCGCTTCGACCAGGTCTTCGTGCAGACCGCGCTGACACGCCACGGCAACGGCGTATGCGTGCTGCCGCTGCCCGCGGCGCTGGGCGAGCTGCGCGACATCTCTTACTCCGAAGCCATCAGCCTGCTGGAGCGGCTGCGCGCGTTCTTCGACATGCAGATCATCGACCTGGGCGGCTTCGGCAATGCCGAGTTCACCGCGCAGATCGTCAAGGCCGCCGACAGCGTGGTGCTGGTGGCCGACCAGAGCGTGGGCGCGATCGTTTCGGCCGCGGAGCTGGTGCATGAGCTGCGCGCGCGCGAGGTGGAGCGCGACGACCTGCACCTGCTGGTGTCGCGCTTCGATGCGCGCCTGGGCGTGGATGCCGCGCAGATCGCGCACCGCGTGGGTGTGCAGTCGGTGGGCACGCTGCCCGACAGCCGCGCACCGCTGGTGCTGGCCATGAACCGCGGCGCGGTGCTGGCCGACGACGATCCGCACGACCCCTATGTGCGCGCCCTGGCCGACCTGCTGGCACGACTGGGCTACCGCGCGGCGCAGGCCAGGGAAACCAGCCTGCTGGCGCGGATGAAGGACAAACTGCCTGAGGCGCTGCGCGCGGTGCGCGTGGCACGCACTGGAACCTGACATGACGCAAGCGATTGAATTCTCCGACAACGCCCCCGCACCGTTTCCGGTCTCGCAGGAATTCCAGAACATCAAGGAAGCGGCGCACGAGCACCTGCTGACCCGCATCGAAGAGCTCGGCGCAGAGTTCGGCCGCTGGTCGCGTACCGCGATCCAGCGCTTTGTCGACCTGGAACTGGAGAGCTTTACCCGGTTGCGCCGCATCCCCATCAACGAGGCCGAGCTGCGCCAGATTGCCGAGGCGCTGACCAAGGAGCTGGCCGGCTTCGGCCCGATCGAAGACCTGCTCAACGACCCCGCGGTGGAAGACATCCTGGTCAACGGCCACCTTGACGTCTACGTGTCGCGCCACGGCGTGCTGGAGCGCATCCCGGTGCGCTTTACCGACAGCGGCCACCTGCTGCGCATCGTGCGCCGCATCCTGGCGCCGATCGGCAGGCGGCTGGACGAGTCCAACCCGATGGTCGATGCGCGCCTGCCCGACGGCGGCCGCATCAACGTGGTGATCCCGCCGCTGGCGCTGGAGGGTCCAGTGGTGTCGATCCGCAAGTTCCGCAAGGACCCGATGACGCCTGCTGACCTGCAGGGGCTGGGCACCATGAGCCCCGAGATCTGCGACCTGCTGCAGGCCGCGGTGCAGGCGCGCTGCAATATCCTGGTGAGCGGCGGCACCAGCTCGGGCAAGACTTCGCTGCTCAATGCGCTGGCCACCTTCGTGCCGACCACCGAGCGCGTCATCACCATCGAGGACACCGCCGAGCTGGCGCTGAACCACCCGCACGTGGTGCGGCTGGAAAGCCGTCCCGGCGGTTTCGAGGGCACCGGCGTGGTGTCGATCCGTGACCTGCTGCGCAACAGCCTGCGCATGCGCCCGGACCGCATCATCGTGGGTGAAGTGCGCGGCGGCGAGGTGCTGGAGATGCTCCAGGCGATGAGCACCGGCCACGATGGTTCGATGGGCACCATCCACGCCAGCAGCCCGCGCGAATGCCTGTACCGGCTGGAGATGCTGGCCGGCTTTGCCGGCTTCCAGGGCAGCGAGGCGAGCCTGCGCCGGCAGATTGCCAACGCCATCGACTTTATCGTGCAGATCGCGCGGCTTTCCAACGGCAAGCGCCGCATCGTCTCGATCACCGAGATCACCGGGCTGGGCGACAACATCATTTCCACCCAGGAGCTGTACCGTCACGAGCCCTACGTGAACCCGGACGGTACCGAGACCGACCGCTGGCTCTCGCTCGGCCTGCTGCCGCACTCGCCCAAGCTGGCACGCATGCGCGGACCGGGCTTCATGCTGGACGACCGCTTCGATGTCTAGCGCCACGCTGCTGCTCGCCGCCACGGCCCTGGTCATCACCGGCCTGGGCCTGCTGCTGCTGGCCAGCGCACAGGCGCGTGCGCGCCGCGAGCAGCAGCAGGCCTTCCTGCAGGCGCAGACCGAGCAGGTGCGCCTGCGCTATGCGCAGGCGCCGGATCCGGCGCTGCAACTGCCCACACGCGACCTGCGCCGCCGCTGGGACGACTTCCTGCGGCGTGCCGACCTGGCGCCGACGCGCCGTACCGCCATCGTCTGGATCACGCCGGTGGTGCTGTGCACGCTGGCCGGCGCGGTGGCGGGGCAATGGCTGGGCGCGGTGTCGGCCCTGATCGTGGCGCTGGCCGTGGCGGCGTTCGCGGCCTGGAACCGCGTGCGCCGCCTGCACAAGAAGCTGTTGTCGCAACTGCCCGGGTTCCTGGACGGCGTGGTGCGGCTGATGACGATCGGCAGCAGCGTGCCGGCGGCGTTCCAGAATTCGATCGCCAATACCGAGGCGCCGCTGCGCCAATGCCTGGTGCAGGCCGTGCACCTGCAGCGCGCCGGCAAGGAGCTGGACCAGGCGGTGCTGCAGGTCGGGCGCGTGTACAAGGTCGAGGAACTGGTGCTGGTGGCTTCCGTGCTGCGCCTGTCGGTGCGCTACGGCGGCCGCGCCGATGTGGTGATGGAGCGCACCGCCGCCTTTATGCGCGACCGCGAACAGGCCCAGCGCGAGCTGATGGCGCTGTCGGCCGAGACCCGGCTGTCGGCGTGGATCCTGGGGCTGCTGCCGCTGGTGGTGGCCGGCGGCCTGTTCATGCTGAACGCGGGCTACATCTTGATGATGTGGAAGGATCCCACCGGCAAGACGATGCTGCTGTCGGCCCTGGCGCTGGAAATTGCCGGGGCCTTCATGCTGTACCGGCTGGCCAAGTCGATCTGAGCGGCATGCCAGCACGCAGACAAGAGCCAACATGGACCGCCTGACACTGATTTCGCTCAGCCTGCTGGCCGCCGCCTGCGGCGTGGGCGTACTGACGCTGCCGCTGTTGCGCGACTGGCGCCAGCGCCGGCTGTCGGCGCGCACCATCGACGGCGCGCTGGCGCGGCAGCGCGCGGCGGAAGCCGCCCAGGCCGCCCACGCCGCCGTCCCCGCCGCGTCGGGCACCCAGGCTGCGGCAAAGGCCGGTGCCGCCGCGCCGCAGGGCCGGGGCGGGGCGGCTACCGCAATCGGGGCACAACTGGGCGCGCGCGTGGGCGAGCGCATCAATGCCCACTGGCTGGATTCGCGCCTCGGGCGCGCGGTGGTGACGCCGGAAGACCAGCAGTTGCTGGAGCAATGTGGATGGTACGGGCCGCAGTCGCGCATGCTGTTTGGCGTGCTGCGGCTGGGGTTGCCGTCGGCCCTGGCGCTCGCCGCCATGCTCTGGCACGTGGGCGCGGGCGCCTTTGCCATCGTCGCGTGGGGCTTCGGCACGTTTGCGCTGGCCTACCTGGCCCCCAAGTGGCACCTGCGCCGCCGTGCCGCGGCGCGCCTGCGCATGGTCGATGACGAGCTGCCGGTGCTGATCGACATGCTGCGCCTGCTGCAGGGCGTGGGCCTGTCGATCGACCAGAGCCTGCAGGTGATCGTGGCCGAGTTCGGCAGCATGCTGCGCGTGCTGGGGCCGGAGCTGGCACGCGCCAACCAGCAGTTTGCCTCGGGACGCTCGCGCGAACAGACGCTCTTGCGCATCGGCCGGCTGTTCGACAGTGAAGACCTGAAGAGCCTGATCACGCTGCTGACGCAGGTGGACAAGCACGGCGGCGCGGTGCAGGAGCCGCTGCGCCAGTTCGGCCTGCGCATGCAGGAGGCGCGCAAATCGCGCTTGAAGGATGAGATCGGCCGGCTCACGGTCAAGATGACCGCGGTGATGGTGGTGAGCCTGCTGCCGGTGCTGCTGATCCTGACCGCGGGCCCCGGCTTCCTCGGGGTGATCCGCATGCTGGCACATATGGGAGGGACGCGATGACGCGCTCAGTCGGTCCGGCGCTGGGCCGGATCTCGAAAACGGCGGCGTGCCTGCTGCTGGCGGCGCTGTCTGGCTGCGCCGCCAATCAGAACGGGGCCGCGGCCATGCATGACCAGGCCGAGGCGCAGGTGGAACTGGCCAAGCTGCGCGACAAGACCGCGCGCGCCGAATACAGCGAGCAGGCGGTCTACCTGGGCCTGATCCGCAAGATGCAGCAGGACGGGCTTTACTTCGCCTCGCTGGCGCATATCGAGGTCTACGTGAAGCGCTTCGGCGCCGGCCCGGAGATCCAGGCGATGCGCGCCGATGCGCTGCGCGAGACCGGGCAGGACAAGGCCGCCACCGATGCTTACCAGCAACTTGCAGCGACGTCGCAAGGCGAGCAGGCCGCGCATGCGCACCACGGGCTCGGCCTGCTGGCGGGGCGCCAGGATGACTTTGCGCGCGCCGTTACAGAGCTGCGCCAGGCCGCCGCGCTCGACCCCGTCAATCCGCGCATCTCCGGCGACCTGGGCTACGCGCTGATGCGCGCCGGCGCGCTGCAGGACGCGCGCGTGCCGGTGATGCAGGCGCTGGAACTGGACGCGCGCAATCCGCGTGTGATCAGCAACGCCGTGGTGTGGCTGATCGCCGACGGCAAGCGCGCGCAGGCCAACGCCATGATGCAAAAGGCCGCGCTGCCCGAAGCCACGCGCAGCGCCATCCGCAAGGAAGCCGACCGCATCGCCCGCGCCACCGCGGCGCGCGACCGCGCAGCGGCCCGTCCTGCGCCGGCAGCGCGGGCGCCATCGAAACCCGCCACCACCGCACCGGCCACCTCGGTGGCGGCCGTGGCCGCAACCGCAGGGGCTACCCCATGACCGCCATGTTCCGCATTGCCATCCCCGCGCTCTGCCTGCTGATGCTGGCGCCCGCCGCGCAGGCGCAGACCGACCGTGCCACGACCGAGGCCGCCGCCACCGGCATGCCGGCAGGCAGCCCGGCGCAACGCGAGATCGGTGCCGACACGCGCGCCATCCTTGCCATCCAGCGCGAAGGCACGCAGGCTGGCCCCATGCTGCCGATGCACGGCGAGCAGGCCGCGCTGGGCTATGAGCGCTACCTGAACAGCTTCCGCTTCGCGCTGCCGGAGTTCTACACGGGGCAGGCCAACGCCAGCACCGCGCGCGCCGGCTCCGCCGGCCAGATGCTGGGCGGCAAATGAGCTTGCGCCAGCCGCGGCCGCGCCGGGCACCTCGATCCGCACGCGGCGCCATCAGTGTGATGGCGGCGCTGCTGATCGCCACCGTGGCGATCGCCGCGCTGGTGTCGATCGACGTGGGGCATGTGTTCATGCGCCAGCGGCAGTTGCAGAACGTGGTGGACCTGGCCGCGATGTCGGCGGCACAGCAACTCAAGCGAGCTGATAGCGCGGCGAATCTGAACGCCGCTGTGCTGGGTACGGTCAGGAATATCGGTGCGAAGAACGGGTATCCGTCGGGCATTGCAATGGGTTGCGGCGATGCCACCGGTGGCGGCGCGGATGCCATGACTGCCTGTCTTGGCGTGTGGGATCCGGCGAGCGGCGGGCCGAAGCATTTCAGCGCTACGTATGAAGCAACCAAGGTCTCGCCCAATGCCGTGCGCGTGCAGGCAACGCAGACCGTGCCAATCCTGTTCGTGATCGACGGCGGCAGCGGCCGGCAGCTGTTTGCTGAAGCGATTGCCAGCGGCAGTCCGCCGGTGGCGGCGTTTTCGCTGGGTACTGGGTTGCTGGACGTCTCCACCGCCAACAGCATGCTGAGTGTGTTGCTGGGCAATACGGTGAGCTTGTCGTTGGTGGACTGGCAGGGACTGGTCAATACCACCGTGACGCTGGACCAGTTGCGGCTCAAAGCGGGTGTCGGCACGGTGGACCAGCTGTTGAACACTTCATTGAATCTGCGTGATTTCTATGCGCTGGTGCTTGGCGCCGCTGGCCGCGACGCGCTGCTGACGACGATGCTGGGCAGCCCGCCAACCGCGCTCGGGGCCAGCGGGGCGGCGGCTACGGTGTCACTGGCCAGGCTGCTTGATCTTGGTTTGATGGCGCCTGCGGCATCGTCGGCGGTGGAGGTGGGCCTGAACGTGGCGCAGTTGCTGCTCGCCTCCGCGCAGGTGGCGCGAGGGGATACGGCAGTTGCCCTGCCACTGAACATACCCAATCTCCCGCTTGGCCTGGGGGGCATCAGCGCCAACCTGCGCGTGATCGAGCCGCCGGTGACGGCGGCAGGTCCGGCGCGACAGCTCTCCAGCAACCCGGACGCCTGGCAAACGACCGCAAGCTCATCCCAGGTAAAACTGACCCTGATGCTCCAGATCACCTCAAATATCCTGAAACCGGTACTGGACGCCAACTTGAACGTGCCGCTCTATCTCGATGTGGCCAACGCCACCGCCGACCTGACCAAGCTGCAATGCGCGGCAAATCCTGGGGACCGCCGTGCCACGATGCACGTCAGAAGTGGTCTCGTCACGGCGTGCCTCACCGATGGCTGCACGGGTAGCGATGTGGTGCTCGGCCAGGCTAAGCTGGGGCTGTTCGACATTGCGGACGTGATTGCCACGGACGTCCCACGCTATGGCAGCACGGCTGGCCAGGAGGTCACGCTGGCACCGGGCGGGCATGCGCAAGTTGGTACCGCCGATCCGTTTGGCGGGTTGTTCTCGCAAGTGCTGGCCCTGAAGGTGCGGACCAGGCTGCTGGGCATCCTTAGTGTGCCCATTGATCTCGGCCCGCTACTCGCGCCGGTCGGGGCAGCGCTCGACGCATTGATCCCGCCGCTGCTCGCCAGCCTCGGCATCCAGCTAGGCACCGCCGACCTCTGGGTCCACAGCATCGACTGCAACAATGCCGAACTGGTGTACTGAGCCATGATTGCGCCAAACCGCCTGATGGCAGAAATCGAATGAAGACAGACCGCTGGGCCTACGAAAACCTTGAAGTCTACGTGTGGGAAGGCAAGTACGAGATCGCCGACCGCGTCACGCGTTTCCTGGCGCCGCTGGGCGTGGACGTGATCCGCGCCGGCGCACTCGAAGCCTTGCCTGCCGAGCCGCGCCTGAAGCCCTGCATCGCGGTGATCAGCGTGTCGGTGATCGGCGCGGCGCGCTTTTCGCTGGACTGGGAGGCCGCGCACGGCATGCCGGTGATCTGGGTGGCAGGCCCCGGCCGCGAGGCCGATCCCGGGCGCTTTCCGCCGGAGTACGCGCATATTCTTGCCGATGACTTCACCGGCGCCGACCTGCGCAGCCAGATCGGCAAGCTGCTGCCGCAACTGCTGGCCACGGACGCGCCCGGCGAGCGCGAGGCCGATCTGGTGGCCGGCTCGCCGGCGATGCGCCAGTTGCTGCAGCATGTGGAAACCTTCGCCGACTTCGGCAGCAACGTGATGCTGTATGGCGAAACCGGCGCGGGCAAGGAACGCATCGCGCGCCTGTTCCATGAGCGCAATGGCACCTACGGAAAGGGGCCGTTCGTCGCGGTCAACTGCGGTGCGATCCCTGACGGCTTGTTCGAGTCGCAGTTCTTCGGCCATGCCAAGGGCGCGTTCACCGGCGCCTCGTTCGCGCACCGTGGCTATTTCGAGCAGGCCAACGGCGGCACGCTGTTTCTCGATGAAATCGGCGACCTGCCGCTGTTCCAGCAGGTCAAGCTGCTGCGCGTGCTGGAAGAGAACGTGATCACCCGGCTGGGATCGACCCTGGCGGTCAAGCTGGATTTCCGGCTGGTGGCGGCGACCAACAAGGACCTGCGCGACGCGGTGCGACAGGGGCGTTTCCGCGCCGACCTGTTCTTCCGCCTGGCGGTGATCGAGATGCGCATCCCCAGCCTGGAAGAGCGTGGCCAGGCCGACAAGGTGGCACTGCTGCAGTCCTTCCTGCGCCATATGCTGGGGGAATCCGGCTTCGACGCGCTGCCGCCGATGCCTGACTGGCTCAAGGGCGCGGTTGGCACCGCCTATTTCACCGGCAATGTGCGCGAGCTGCGCAACCTGGCCGAGCGTGTGGGCATCACCGTGCAGCAGACCGGGCACTGGGACGAAGAGCGCATCCGGCCGCTGTTCCGCTCGCTGCATCCGGGTGCGTTCGATGGCGGCGAGCGCAACGACCTGCGTGCCGATACGGAA
This sequence comes from Cupriavidus sp. FW305-27, assembly GCF_058787995.1. NCBI lineage: Bacteria > Pseudomonadati > Pseudomonadota > Betaproteobacteria > Burkholderiales > Burkholderiaceae > Cupriavidus > Cupriavidus sp. FW305-27. Next base: position 19,072 of record NZ_JBYTAG010000060.1, on the reverse strand, counting down.
GAGCGCCGCCGCATCCTGGCCGCGCTCGATGCCAATGGCTGGCGGCGGCAGGACACGGCGGCAAGCCTGGGCATCAGCCGCAAGGTGCTGTGGGAAAAGATGCGCAAGTACCAGATCGCCGACAGCGAGGCCGAGCCGGTCTGACTGCACGGCTCAGAACACGCGCATCAGGACACGCCTCAGGGCAGGCGGATCTCCTTCACGTCGAAGTGCGATTCGCCGATCAGCTCCTTGTCGTATTCGCCGACCAGTTCCACCGTGGTCTGCGCATCCACCGGCTTCTGTGCCGGCCAGAGCTTGGCCTTGATCTTCACCTTCATCTGGCCGGTGCCGTCCGAGAACAGGTAGCGCTCGTCGCCGACGCTGCTGATGATCTTGCCGCGCAGCACGGCCTGCTGGTCGTCCTTGCCATCTGCCTGCAGCGCCTTAACGGTCATCACCGGGACGGCCGACGGGCCGGTGTACTGGGCGCTGGCGCCGGCGGCGGCCAGTCCCAGCACAAGGGTCAGGGCAGTGGCGGTCAGGATGCGTTTCATGTGCGTTCTCCGAAAATTTCAAATTTGGGGCGACTGCATGCATGATGCGCGCGCCCGCCTGAACCGTTGCTGAACGGGCAGTCAGGTCGCAACGCATTATGATGCGGGTTTCGCCTTTGCATCTATCGGATCCCGGATTGCGTTTCCTTCACACCGCCGACTGGCATCTCGGCCGGCTCTTCCATGCGCGCAGCCTGCTGGAAGACCAGGCCCATATCCTCGACCAGTTTGTCGAACTGGTCCGCACCGAACGCCCCGATGCCGTGCTGATCGCCGGCGACGTCTACGACCGCGCCGTGCCGCCGCCTGAAGCAGTGGCCTTGCTCGACGACGTGCTGGGCCGCATCGTCATCGACACCGGAGTGCCGGTGGTGATGATCGCCGGCAACCATGACAGCGCGCAGCGGCTGGAATTCGGCGCGCGGCTGATGCGGGCGCAGGGCCTGCACGTGGCCGGCCGCACGCTGGCCGAGGCGGCCTGCGTGACGCTGCACGACACCCACGGCGAGGTGCGCATCTACGCGCTGCCGTACGCGGAACCGGCGGTGGTGCGCGATGCCATGGGCACCGACCTGCCATCGCATGAAGCCGCGCTGCGCGCGCAGCTCGATGCCATCCGCGCGGTGCATCCGCCGGGCGTGCGTGCCGTGGTGGTGGGCCATGCCTTCGTGGTGGGCGGCGCGGCAAGCGAATCGGAACGGCCGCTGTCGGTGGGCGGCAGCGGCGCGGTGGCCGCGGACCTGTTCGCCGGCTTTGACCTGGTGGCGCTGGGCCACCTGCACCGGCCCCAGACGCTGGGCGGCGGGCGCGTTCACTATGCGGGCTCGCTGCTGAAGTATTCGCTGTCAGAGTGCGCGCACGACAAGTCGGTGTCGCGCATCGAACTGGGCGCGGACGGCGCGGTCGCCATCACGCCGGTGCCGCTGCAGGCGCTGCGCGATGTGCGCGTGGTCGAAGGCGAACTGGCCGCGGTGCTGGCGGCGGGTGTCGATGATCCGCAACGCGATGACTACATCCACGCGCGGCTCACCGATACGGGCGCGCTGCTGGACCCGATGGCCAGGCTGCGGCAGGTCTATCCCAATGCGCTCGCGATCGAACGCACGGTGCTGGCGCGCACCGGCACGGCTTCGGAGGCCGGGCGCAAGTTGCGGCAACTGGGTACCGGCGAACTCTTTGCCAACTTCTTCCGCGAAGTGGCGGATGCCGAGCTGGAACCGGACCAGCGTGCCGTGCTCGACCAGGTGCTGACCGGGATCGCCGCCGCGGACAGGGAGTCGGCATGAGACCGCTGCATTTGACGCTGCAGGCCTTCGGTCCCTTTGCCGCGACCGAGCAGGTCGATTTCACGCGGCTGGGCGAGCAGGCCTTCGTACTGATCCATGGCCCCACCGGCGCGGGCAAGACCACGCTGCTCGACGCGATCTGCTTTGCGCTGTACGGCGATACCTCCGGCGGCGAGCGCAGTGCGCAGGCCATGCGCAGCGCCAACGCCGCGCCCGCGCTGCGCACCGAGGTGACGCTGGAGTTCAGCCTGGGCGCGCAGCGCTGGCGCGTGGTGCGCTCGCCGGTACAGGAGCGGCCCAAGCAGCGCGGCGAGGGCTGGGTGACCGAGCCGGCCAAGGCCCAGCTGGACCTGCATGACGGCAACGACTGGATCAGCAAGGCCAGCCAGCCCGCCAGGGTCAGCGACGCCGTGCGCGACTTGCTGGGTTTCGACAGTGCCCAGTTCCGCCAGGTGATCGTGCTGCCGCAGGGGCGCTTCCGTGAATTGCTGACCGCCAGTTCGCAGGCGCGCCAGGCCATTCTGGAGCGCCTGTTCCGCACCGAGTTGTACCGGCGTGTGGAAGAGCTTCTGAAGGCCGAGGCCGCCGGCATCCGCCGCGATGCCGAGCGCATCACCATCCAGCGCGACGAAGCGCTGCGCCAGGTTGGGGTGGAATCGGCGCAGGCGCTGGCAGAGGGAATCGAGGCCTTGCAGGCCGAGTTGCAGGCGCTGCAGGGGCAGGAACAGGGCGCGCGGGCCACGCTGGCCGCAGCGCAGGCGGCGCTGGGTGCCGGCGAGCAGGTGGCGGCGCGGTTGCGGGAACGCCAGCAGGCGCAGGCCGCGCACGCGGCGCTGCTGGCGCGCCAGCCAGCCATGGAGCATGAGCGCGCGCGCCTGCACGCCGCCCAGCGCGCCGCGCGTGTCAGGCCGGCACTGCAGGCGTGGCAAGCCGCGCAGCGCGACCAGGCCGCCAGCGCCGTTGCCTTGACGCAGTCTGGCGAGCAGGCGGCGCGCGCCGCGCAACAGGCCACGCAGGCGGCTGCCGCCTTGCAGGCCGAAAAGGCACGCGCTGAAGCGCGCCAGTCCGCGCAGAGGCGGGTTTCGCAGCTGGCAGACATGCTGCCGCGCGCGCAGCAGCTGGGTGCGCAGCTGGCCGCGCTGCAGGCGGCCGAAGCCAGGCAGGTGGCAGCCGCCACCGCGCGCGAACGCGCCGCCGCACAGCTTGCCACGCGGCAAGCCGATGCCGTTGGCGCGGAGTCCGCGCTGGCGCAAGGCCAGCTTGCTGCCGCGCAGGCACAGGCCACGGCGTTGCAGCTGGCCGCGTTGCAGGAACGCGCGCGGCAGCTTGACCGTCATCAGCAAGCTGTCCGGGCACTGGATGCCGCGAACGCACAGGCGGCCAATGCCGCCGCTGCCGAACAGCAAGCCCTGCGCCAGCGCGAGCAGTGCCGCGCCGCGCTGGCCGAAGCGGAAGCCGCCTGGCGCGCCGGGCAGGCCGCGCGGCTGGCCGCAAGCCTGGCAGCGGGCGATGCCTGCCCGGTCTGCGGCAGCACCGCGCACCCGGCACCGGCGCAGCACGTGGCGGCGCCGCTGTCGGACCAGGCGCTGGAGCAGGCCCGCCACGCCGCGCTCGAGGCTGAATCCCATGCGGTGCGCTGCACCGGCCAGCACCAGGCGGCACAAGCTGCCATTGCCCAGGCGCGCGAGCGGCTGGACGAACTGGCGCAGGCGCTGGGCGAGGTCGGCGACGAGTCCGCCCGCAAGCTGAAAGCCGAGATCACGGGACTGGAAGCGGCACTGGCCGAAGGCCGGCAAGCGGCGGCAAGCCTTGCGCAACGCGAAGCCGCCATCGTCAGCTGCCGCACCGCGCTCGCAGCGGCGGACGCCGCCAGCCGCGATGCCACGGCCGGCGCCGAGGCCGCTGCCCAGGCGCTGGCCCACTGCCGTGGCGAATGGCAGGCCAACAGTGCGCAGGTTCCCGAGGATTCACGCGACCCCGTGGCGCTGGGCGAGGCCCTGCGGCAGGCGCAGGCTATGCTCGCCGCCTTGGAACAGGCACTGGCCGCTGCGCAGGCGGCCGAGCGCCAGGCTGCGGCGGACGCGGCCGGGGCACAGGCTGGACTGGTCTCGGCACAGCAGGCCCAGGCCCAGGCGTCTAACCGCCTGGCCGAGGCCGAATCCGTGCTTGCAAAGGCGCTCGCGCAGCAAGGCTTTGCCGATGTGCCGGCCCACGCGGCCGCCTGTCTTGGCGACGATGCCATGCAGGCGCTCGACGCGACGCTGCGCGCGTTCGATACCCAGCTGGCCACAGCCGCCGACTGGCGCGAACGCGCCGAGGCCGCCGCGCAAGCGCTGGACGCACCGGATCTGGACGGCCTGCGCGCAGCGCGCGATGCGTCGGCCGCCGCGGTGGAAGCCCTGGTCCGGCAACAGGCCGAGCGCGGCCGTTCGCGCGACACGCTGCTGCAGTGCCAGCTGCGCCTGCAGCAGCTGGACGCGAAGGGGCGCGACATCGAGGCACGCTACGCGGTGCTGGGCCGGCTGGCCGAAGTCGCCAACGGCAACAACCCGCGCCGCATGACCTTCCAGCGCTTCGTGCTGGCCACGCTGCTCGATGAGGTGCTGGAAGCCGCGTCGGCGCGTTTGCTGGCGATGAGCCGCGGCCGCTATGTGCTGCAGCGCGTGCGCGAGCAGGCAGACCAGCGCAGTGCGGGCGGACTGGATATCGAAGTGTTCGACCACGATACCGGCGCGGCGCGTCCGGCCAATACGCTGTCAGGCGGCGAGGGCTTCCTCGCGTCGTTGTCGCTGGCGCTGGGGCTGGCCGACGTGGTGCAGTCGCGCGCCGGCGGCATCCAGCTCGATACGCTGTTTGTCGACGAAGGCTTTGGCACGCTCGATCCCGAGAGCCTGGACTTTGCCATCCGTACGCTGCTGGAGCTGCAGCAGGCAGGGCGGCTGGTGGGGATCATTTCGCACGTCACCGAATTGCGTGAGCGCATCGACGTGCGGTTGGAGGTGCGCCCTGGGGTTGGCGGCAGCCGGGTACTGTTGACGGGCGTGGCGACCCTCGCGTAATGCGGCGGGGTTTCCCCGTCAGCCGACGAATACCTGGCGGCAACGAATCGCCATCACTTGCGCTTCAAATGCGCGGGCGGCTGCCCGGGCCAGGCGCACGCGGCGCGACAGCGGGTGCGGGCGGGATGGCATGTTGGCGCCAGCCGGGGCAGGCGCGGGCGATTGCAGTTGATCCTTGCTGGGTTTCAGTCCCCACGCCTGCTGCGTGACATGCAGGATGCGCGCAAGCGTCACTGCATGGGGCGTGGATGAAAACGGGACATGGACGGTGGCCATGACGGGCTCCTCGTTCTTTGTTGCCAGGCTGCCCTGCTCAGCCGGGTGGTCCGGTGGCTGCTGTGCGGGTATTGCCTTGCCTGATTCCACAATAGCCCGTGCGACCCCCCGGGCCATATCGAGTGCGAGCCGATTGTGATGTCGGCCCCGTCCTACACACGGGGTGTGCCCGTCACCCGCGCGCGCTAATCGCACAATCTGGTTAGCCGACCGCCCGGTCGGCTTGACCGTCGCCGACGCGCAGGTGTAATCTGTTCATTCTGCGAATTCAAGTTCGTATATCGAACAAATCGGTTAACGAACAACCGGTCACACCCAAAGACTCACGCAGACTGCTGGACTCGTTCAAATGGGTAGCGCCCCGCGCAGCCCGCCGCGACGAAACTCCTTCCGGCAGGATTACCGGAGACAGCCTTTCATGCGCCGCGTCTTGCGGCCCGCTCCGGTAGCCTGGCGGATCTTCCGACCTGGAACGCAAGTGATCAACAAGCTATACGACTCGGTGGAAGCGGCGGTGGCCGGCATCCACGACGGCGCCACCATCCTGATTGGCGGCTTCGGCCTCGCAGGCATGCCCGCGGAACTGATCGACGCGCTGATCGAGCAAGGCGCGCGCGACCTGACCATCGTCAACAACAACGCCGGCAACGGCGACACCGGGCTGGCCGCGCTGCTCAAGACCAAGCGCGTGCGCAAGATCATCTGCTCGTTCCCGCGCCAGGCGGATTCCTACGTCTTCGATTCGCTCTACCACGCGGGCGAGATCGAGCTGGAACTGGTGCCCCAGGGCAACCTGGCCGAGCGCATCCGCGCCGCCGGTGCCGGCATCGGCGGCTTCTTCACGCGCACCGCCTACGGCACGCCGCTGGCCGAGGGCAAGGAAACGCGCATCATCGACGGCCAGGGCTATGTGTTCGAGACCCCGATCCACGCCGACTTCGCGCTGATCAAGGCCGACACCGCCGACCGCTGGGGCAACCTTACCTATCGCAAGACTGCGCGCAATTTCGGCCCGATCATGGCGATGGCCGCCAAATGCGCCATCGTGCAAGTCAGCCACGTGGTGGAGCTGGGCGAGATGGACCCCGAACACATCGTGACGCCGGGCCTCTTCGTCAAGCGCGTCGTCAAGGTCGCCTGAGCGACAGGTAACAGGAGAATCCAGATGCAACGCCTGACCCGCGATCAGATGGCCGCCCGCGTGGCCAAAGACATTCCCGACGGTGCCGTGGTCAACCTCGGCATCGGCCTGCCGACACTGGTCGGCAACCACCTGCCCGCAGACAAGGAAATCCTGCTGCACAGCGAGAACGGCCTGCTTGGCATGGGCCCCGCGCCCGCGCCCGGCGAGGAAGACGGCGACCTGATCAATGCCGGCAAGCAGCCGGTGACGGTCAAGCCGGGCGGCTCGTTCTTCCATCACGCCGATTCGTTCGCGATGATGCGTGGCGGCCACCTGGACTTCTGCGTGCTGGGTGCGTTCCAGGTCTCAGAGAAGGGCGACCTGGCCAACTGGCACACCGGCGCGCCCGGCGCCATCCCCGCCGTGGGCGGGGCGATGGACCTGGCCATCGGCGCCAAGCAGGTGTTCGTGATGATGGAGCACCAGACCAAGCAGGGCGAGAGCAAGATCGTGCCGCAGTGCACCTATCCGCTGACCGGCATCGGCTGCGTGACCCGCATCTACACTGACCTTGCGACCATCGACGTGACCGCCGACGGGCTGGTCGCGCGCGACCTGGTCGAAGGGCTGAGCTTCGATGAACTGCAGCGCATTACCGGCGTTCCCCTGAAGCTGGCCGCCTGAGCGCCGGCATCACCACACACCAAAACGAGAGAGACACACCATGACCGAAGCCTTTATCTGCGACGCCATCCGCACCCCCATCGGCCGCTACGGCGGCAGCCTGTCCGCGGTGCGCCCGGACGACCTCGGCGCGGTGCCGCTGAAGGCGCTGATGGCCCGCAATCCGAACCTGGACTGGAAGGCCATCGATGACGTGATCTACGGCAACGCCAACCAGGCCGGCGAAGACAACCGCAACGTGGCACGCATGTCGGCGCTGCTGGCGGGCCTGCCGCAAGAGGTGCCGGGCGCCACCATCAACCGCCTGTGCGGCTCCGGCATGGACGCTACCGGCACCGCCGCGCGCGCCATCAAGGCCGGCGAAGCCACCCTGATGATCGCCGGCGGCGTGGAAAGCATGAGCCGCGCCCCGTTCGTGATGGGCAAGGCCACCAGCGCGTTCTCGCGCGATGCGCAGATCTTCGACACCACCATCGGCTGGCGCTTTATCAACCCGGCCATGCGCGCGGCCTACGGCGTGGACTCGATGCCCGAGACCGCCGAGAACGTCGCCACCGACTACAAGATCAGCCGCGAAGACCAGGACCTGATGGCGCTGCGCAGCCAGGAAAAGGCCTCGCGCGCGCAGGCCGACGGCACGCTGGCGCAGGAAATAACCCCGGTCACCATCGCCCAGAAGAAGGGCGACCCGATCGTGGTCGAGCGCGACGAGCACCCGCGCGCCACCAGCATGGAAGCGCTGGCCAAGCTGCGCGGCGTGGTCCGTCCTGACGGCACCGTGACCGCTGGCAATGCCTCGGGCGTGAACGACGGCGCCTGCGCGCTGCTGCTGGCCAGCGAAGCCGGCCTCAAGCAGCACGGCCTGACCCCGCGCGCCCGCATCGTCGGCATGGCCACCGCCGGCGTGGCGCCGCGCGTGATGGGCATCGGCCCGGCACCGGCGTCGCAGAAGCTGCTCAGGCAGCTGGGCATGACCATGGACCAGATCGACGTGATCGAGCTGAACGAAGCGTTCGCCGCGCAAGGCCTGGCCGTGCTGCGTGAACTGGGCGTGGCCGACGACGACAAGCGCGTCAACCCGAACGGCGGCGCGATCGCGCTGGGCCACCCGCTGGGCATGAGCGGCGCGCGCCTGGTGACCACCGCGATGTACCAGCTGCATCGCACCGGTGGGCGCTTTGCGCTGTGCACGATGTGCATTGGCGTGGGCCAGGGTATTGCGATGGTGATCGAGCGGGTCTAAGTCAAGCCAGTTGGAAAGCTGAGGGTGTACTCCCTCTCCCGCAAGCGGGAGAGGGAGCGAGTTAGCGGTAGTTCTTGGAGTGAGCAAGAGATGTCCCTTCCCGTAGCCACGCTCGTGACCGGCGGCAGTTCCGGTATCGGCCGCGCCATCTGTGAAATGCTGCTGGCCGATGGCGTGACCCAGGTGGTCAATATCGACTATGCCGAACCGGCCTGGTCGCACCCGAACCTGACTTTCTTCCAGGCCGACCTGACCGATGCCGAGGCGACCCGCGCCGTGGCCGCGCAGGTGACCTCGCGCTTCGCCGTCACGCGCCTGGTGAACAACGCCGGCGCCACGCGCCCCGGCACCGCCGACACCGCCACCGTCGCCGACCTGGACTACGTGACCGCCCTGCACCTGCAGGCCACGCTGCTGCTGACGCAGGCGTGCCTGCCCGCGATGCGTGCCGCCGGCTTTGGCCGCATCGTCAACATGGCCTCGCGCGCCGCGCTGGGCAAGGCCGAGCGCGTGGTGTACTCCGCCACCAAGGCCGGCCTGATCGGCATGACCCGCACGCTCGCGATGGAGCTGGGCGGCGACGGCGTCACTGTCAACGCCGTGGCCCCGGGCCCGATCGCCACCGAGCTGTTCCGCAAGAGCAACCCCGAAGGCGCCGAACAGACCCGGCGCATCCTGGCCAGCATCACGGTCAAGCGCATGGGTACGCCGGAAGACGTTGCGCGTGCCGCGCTGTTCTTCCTGTCGCCAGACAACGGCTTCGTCACCGGCCAGGTGCTGTACGTGTGCGGCGGCACCACGCTGGGCGTTGCGCCGGTGTAAGCAGCGCGCGTCCCAGGCATCCGCATTCAAGCATTCAACAAGAAGAGACGTTAACCAAGCGTCACGCATGGCGGCCCGTGGCCGGGCCGCCCACCGGATGCGCGCATGTGCGCGCCATCCGTTCGGGAACGGCAATCACGCCATTCAGCACAACCTCCCGCGGTACCCAATCACCGCCGGAACGATATAGCACCGGAGCATTACCGATGAGACAAGATTCCCAGACCTCCACCACGCGCCGCCGCCTGCTTGCCGCTGGCGTGGCGCTGGCCACCACCATCGCCGGCTTTGCCGGTGCGGCCCATGCGCAGGGCGGCTACCCGACCAAGCCGATCACCATGATCGTGCCGTTCTCGGCTGGCGGCACCACCGACATCCTGGCCCGCATCGTCGGCCTGCAGCTGGGCAAGGCGCTCGGCCAGCCGGTGGTGATCGACAACCGTCCGGGCGCGGGCGGCAATATCGGCGCCTCGCTGGCGGCCAAGGCGCCTGGCGATGGCTACACGCTGTTCATGGGCACCATCGGCACGCACGCGATCAACCAGTCGCTGTACTCCAAGCTGCCGTATGACCCGGTCAAGGACTTCGCACCGATCACGCGCGTGGCCATGGTGCCGAACCTGGTGGTGGTGAATCCCAAGGTGCCGGTCAACAACGTCAAGGAACTGATCACCTACGTCAAGGCCAACCCGGACAAGCTGTCGTACGGCTCGTCGGGCAGCGGTTCGTCGATGCACCTGTCGGGCGAGCTGTTCAACTCCATGACCGGCCTGCATATCCAGCACATCCCGTACAAGGGCAGCGCCCCGGCCGTGAACGACCTGCTGGGCAACCAGATCGGCCTGATGTTCGACAACATGCCGTCGTCGTACCCGCACGTGAAGGCCGGCAAGTTGCGCGCCATCGCCGTGACTTCGGCCAAGCGCTCGCCGGCGCTGCCCAACGTGCCGACCGTGGCCGAATCGGGCGTGCCGGGCTATGAGGCCACCTCGTGGTTTGCGCTGTACGCCACCGGCGGCACGCCGCAGCCCATCGTCGACCGCCTCAACGCCGAAGTGGTGAAGATCCTGGCCATGCCGGAAGTGAAGAAGCAGATGGCCGACCAGGGTGCCGAACCCAACCCGGAAAAGCCGGCCCAGCTGGCCGCGTTCATGAAGTCGGAGACGGCCAAGTGGGCGAAGGTGGTGAAGGCTTCGGGCGCTACGGTGGATTGATTCACATACAGGCTGCGCCAAAGAAAAGCCGGTCCCTGTCGGGGACCGGCTTTTTGTTTATGCGTGGGCGGGGACGGCTGCCACTCAATCGCTGCCAAGCTGCAGCTTGTTTTTCTGCCGCTTTTCGATCGCAGATTTGAGCAGCGCCGCACTGCGATAGATGCCGTGTGCGAACTTGCCATACGGCAGCGTCGCAAACAACGCCATCACCACGCCAAGGTGGACCGCCAGCAGCAGCGGCATCGCCGCCGTGCCGCGCCCGGCCAGCAACCCCAGTCCGGTGGCGCTGGTCAGCAGCAGCAGCGCGATGAAGCCGCGGTCCATCGGGCGCTGCCGGGCATCCCCATGCATCGGGTGCCGGCGCAGGTTCAGCCACAGCAAGCCGGCCGGGCCCACCAGCAGGCCCACGCCGCCGGCGGTGCCCAGCAGCACCGGCAGGCTCGTGACCGGATAGGGCGCATGCCAGCCCAGCAGATAGTGGTAGCCGGTCGCCACCGCTGTCGACGCAAAGCACAGCATGAAACCGTAGAACGTGAAATGGTGGAAGCGCCGCCGCGCCAGTGTGAAGCGGTCGCTGGCCTCGTTGCAGCCATCGCCGTGGCCGCCATCGAGGTAGGTCAGTGCCAGCACGTTCCGGGCCGCCTCTGCCACGGCCGGTGCCGACGCTGTGCCGGCAGAGACATCACGCCAGAAGCGGCGCACGCCCAGGCCAAGCGCAAGCACGGCAAAGCCGAACACACTGCCGAACAATGCCGCCAGCGTGTTGTGCGGGAATACCGCGTAGAAATTGCCGCCCTCATGCGTCTGCCACAGCGCGCCGCCCAGCGTGGCGGCGAGTACCAGGAACAACGCCAGCCCGAAGGCCAGCGCCACCGACACCGTCAGCCCGTTGCGCTGGTACAGCTTGCCCAGCGGCGCGGGCCATGCATATTCGCTATAGGTTTCCAGCCGCACCTTTGCCATGGCCTGCGGCACATTGACGCCGAAATCATGCGGCGGCGCGTACTGGCAGGCGTGGTAGCAGGCGCCGCAGTTGTGGCACAGGTTGGCCAGGTAGTTGACGTCGGCCTTGCCGAACTCCAGCCGGCGGGTCATGGCCGGGAACACCGCGCAGAAGCCTTCGCAGTAGCGGCAGGCATTGCAGATCTGCATCTGCCGGGCAACTTCGGCCTCATTGTCGGTCAGCGGCAGCACGCGGATGACGCGGGACTGCGGCGCCGGGGCGGCAGCGTCCTGCCCGGCCAGTTGCGCGGCCTCGCGCGTCAGGGCTTCAAGCTTCTGCATGGATGGCTCCCGTGTTGATGCCCGCCGCCAATGCAGCCTGCGTGCCCGCGATGCGCCCGAAGGCCGTGCCGATCGACATGCCGACACCGGCCGTGTATCCCTTGCCGAGCACGTTGCCGGCCATCATTTCTCCTGCCACGAACAGATTCCCGCTTGGCTTGCCGCCAAAGTGCATCTGGGCGCGGTCGTTGACCTTGAGCCCCAGGTAAGTGAAGGTGATGCCCGGCCGCAGCGCGTAGCCATAGAACGGCGCCTGGTCGAGCGGCCTGGCCCAATGCGTCTTGGCTGGTGCCAGGCCTTCGGTGTGGCAGTCGTCCAGCGCGGTATGGTCGAAGCTGCCGACGCGGCACGCCGCGTTGTAGTCCTGCACCGTGCGCACGAACTGCGCTTCCGGCAGCCCGAGCTTGCGCGCGAGCTCAGGCAGCGTGTCGGCCTTCTCGCCGGGAAACACCGGCGGCATGAAGCGGCCGATGGCCTTGCTGTCGATGATCGAATAGCCGATCTGCCCGGGCTGCTGCGCCACCAGCCGGCCCCAGATGGCGTAGCGCTTGGGCCAGAAGTCCTCGCCCTCGTCGTAGAAGCGCACGGCGTCGCGATTGACCACGACGCCCAGCGACACGCAATCGATGCGCGTGCAGATGCCGCCGTCGTACAGCGGCGCGCGCGCGTCGATGGCGACACAGTGCGATTGCGACGGGTCGCCGATGGCATCGGCGCCCGCGTCGATCATGTAACGCAGCAGCACGCCCTGGTTGAAGCGCGTGCCGCGGATCAGGAAGTTGTCGGCGGGCCATTCTCCACGTTCATTCCGGCCCCAGGCTTCGCGCAGCCATTCGCGGTTGGATTCGAAGCCGCCCGCGGCCAGCACGCAGGCGCGCGCGGTGAAGCGCTGGCTGCCGCTGCGCGCGGCGACGAAGCGGTCGCCATCCAGCTCGATCGCATCCACCGGGGTTTCATAGCGGACCTGCACCCCCATCGCTTCGGCGCTGCGGTAGTACGCGTTGACCAGAGCCTTGCCGCCACCCATGAAGAAGGCGTTGGTGCGCGCCACGTGCAGCGCACCCGACAGCGGCGGCTGGAAGCGCACGCCATGCCTGCGCATCCACGGCCGGCAGGTCGATGACGCGCGGATCACCAGCCGCGCCAGGTGTTCGTCGGTGATGCCGCCGGTGACCTTGAGCAGGTCCTGCCAGTACTCTTCCTCGGGATAGGCATCGACCAGCACGTCCTGCGGCGCGTCGTGCATGCAGCGCAGGTTGCGCGTGTGCTGGGAGTTGCCGCCGCGCCAGGCGCGCGGCGCGGATTCGAGCAGCAGCACCGAGGCCCCGGCTTCGCGCGCCATCAGCGCCGCGCACAGGGCCGCGTTGCCGCCGCCAATTACCAATACGTCGACCATGGGGATTGTCTCCTTGCTGGCGCCATCTTGGCGCGCAAGGCGGGCGGGCGCCAGCAGGGGCGCGGCAAGGGGGCTTCAGCTTTCGTGAAGCCCGGCCGGGGCACAGCCGGCTCAGCGCGGGCGCAACGTGGCGCCGGGCCAGCGCCCCTCGCGCACCAGCGTGGTGGCGACGTCGGCCAGCACCACGCGCGCGGCCAGGCCCGCCGGCGACAGTTCATCGTCGGACAGGCTGACCAGCAGGTTGGGCCGCGTGGCGCCGGCGTCGGTGACCAGTATGCTGCGGTAGGGCGTGCCGTGGCTGCGCGCCAGTGCCGCGCCCGGCTGGATGGTGGCGCCCAGGCCACCGCGCACGGCGTCCATCAGGATCGCCAGCCCGTCGATCTCCGCCACCACCTGGGGTTCGCGCTTCGCCTGGCGAAAGCACGCGGCGACCAGCGCGCGCAGCCCGTGCGAGCCGCTGGGCAGGATCAGCGGCAGCTTGCCAAGTGCCGCCACCGAGGTCTGCTCGCCGCGCGGCATGCCGGCCAGCCCCTCGGCGCCGATCACGAACAGCCGCTCATCGAGCAGCGGCAGCACGCTCCAGCGCTGCGCGGGCTCCTCGCTGAACAGCACCGCCAGGTCGATCTGGCGCGCGCTCAGCATCGTGCCGAGGTAGCCGGACAGGCTCTCCACCATGCGCAGTCGCACGTCGGGGTAGCGCTCGCGCATGGCCTGCATGAAGGGCAGCGCCAGCACCGCGGCGGTGCTGGGCGGCAGGCCCACGCTGACATGGCCCGACAGGCGCGCCTGCCGCGCGGCCAGCGCGGCATCGTCGATATGGCGCAGCGCCAGCTGGGCCTGGCGCCAGAAGGCCAGCCCGGCGTCGGTGGCGACCACGCCGGTGGAAGTGCGCTGCAGCAGCCGCGTCGACAGCTCGCTCTCCAGCCGGCTGATCTGCTGGCTCAGCGCGGACGTGACCACGCCCAGCTCCAGCGCCGCCTTGCCCATGCTGCCGTGCTCGATCACGCTGACGAAGTAGCGCAGTTGCCTCAGTTCCATGTCGCGTCCCCGCTGCCGCAATTTGCCCGCATGGTAGCGGAAAACCTGCCGCAGTTCACGAATCCTGAAGACCCGTTAACGCCCGCCCGATGGCGCGCTTGCCAGCGGCTGCGTAGAGTCGCACCGGTCAGAAACCGGCGGAAGCGACACTACGCAGCCGCCATTCCATAACAACATGACTTCCCGCAAAGGAGACTGCATGACAACCGTTTTGCGCATGCGCCGCGCCGTGATGGCCGGCCTCGCCGGTACCGCTGTGCTGGGCGCGCCCGCCGCGTTCGCCGCGGACAACTGGCCGGCCAAGCCGATCACCCTGGTAGTGCCCTTCGCCAGCGGCGGCACCACCGACATCCTCGCCCGCACCATCGGCCAGAAGCTGGGCGAGGCGCTGCAGCAGCCGGTGGTGGTGGATAACCGCCCCGGCGCCGGCGGCACCCTCGGCGCGGCCAACGTGGCGCGCGCGCCGGCCGACGGCTACACCTTCCTGCTGGCCACCGTCGCCCACACCATGGCGCCGGCCATCTACAAGAGCCTGCCCTACGAGTTCACGCGCGATCTCGATCCGGTGGGCCTGGTGGCGCTGACGCCCAATGTGCTGGTGGTCAATCCTGCGATCCCGGTGAAGTCCGTGTCCGACCTGGTCGCCTATATCAAGGCGCATCCCGGCAAGGTCAACTACGGCTCGGCCGGCATCGGCAGCACCGAGCACCTGTCCGGCGAGTTGTTCCGCGCGCTGACCGGCACCGACGTTGCGCATGTGCCGTATAAGGGCGGCGCGCCGATGATGACCGACCTGATCGCGGGCCAGATCCAGATGGCGATCGAAACCAGCCCGTCGGCGTCGCAGCACGTGCGCAGCGGCAAGGTCCGGGCGCTGGCGGTCACCACCGCGAAGCGTTCCGCCGCCTATCCCGGCGTGCCGACGCTGGCGGAGAGCGGCGTCAGGGGCTACGAAGTCACCACATGGTTCGCGCTGATGGCGCCGCGCGGCACGCCCGCGGCGATCGAGCAGCGCGTCTCGGCGGAGCTGGGCAAGCTGCTGAAGGCGCCGGAGGTGCAGAAGCGGTTTGACGAGCAGGGCGTGACCGCTGGTGACATGACGCCAACGCAGCTTGCTGCCTTTATCCGCGCCGAGACCGACAAGTGGGGCAAGGTGGCGCGGGAATCGGGGGCGAAGGCGGAGTAACGGCCTCGCTCACAAGGGCGGCGCTGGCGTTACAGGAGGAGATCGCGCGGGAGCGGCCGCGGCAGCCGACCGGCTGCCAGAACGGGGGCTGAACACCCCTTGCCGGCAACAGTCCAATGGATGTCGCCAGCCTGAATACGGAGGAACCCAAAATGCATGACCTTTCCTTCGTTCACGCTGACGCGGCCCACGTCGAATGGCAGGTCGCGCTGGCAGACTGCCAGCGCCAGCTGGACACGCAGGATTTCCTGCGCCAGGCGAAGGCAGACAACGCGCCGCCGCTCACGCTCGGCTGGTGCTACCTGAGCGACTACTACGCGCTGGCCGCCGAGGCCATCCTTGCCGCGCTGCAGCAGAACTGGCCCGGTGTGTCCTGGGTCGGCACGGTCGGCCTGGGCGTATCCGCCAGCGGCAAAGAGTATTTCGACGAGCCGGCCATGGTGCTGATGGCGGCGCCGTTTCCGCGCGACGCGTTCCAGCTGTTTTCGGGGCGCCAGCCCTTGCCGCCCGCGTCTTCCGGCTTCGTTCCGCATACCGCGCTGGTGCATGCCGAGGGCAGTACGCCCGATGTGCAGGACCTGTTGCATGAGCTGAGCGCGCGCACGGCCACCGGTTACCTGTTCGGCGGCTTGTCGTCGGCCCGCAACCGTACCTTGCATATTGCCGATGGCGTGTTTTCCGGTGGACTGTCGGGCGTGCTGTTCGGCCCCGAAATCGAACTGGTCTCCCGCGTCACGCAGGGCTGCCAGCCGATCGGGCCGGTGCGCGCCGTCACGCGCAGCAATCACAACCTCCTGTTCGAGCTGGACGGCAAGCCGGCCCTGGATTGCATCCTGAATGACCTCGGCGTCGAGCGCGATGCCCAGGTGGAAACCATGGCGGAGGCGCTGGCCGGAACGCTGGCCGGCCTGAATTCAGCCGCCGACGATGCCCCGGTGCTGCCCGGCAGGTTCGGCTCGGACACGCTGGTGCGCCACCTGATCGGCCTGGACGTGCAGCATCGCATGCTGGCGCTGGCCGACATGGTCGAGCCCGGCATGCGGCTGGCTTTCTGCATGCGCAATGCTGACGCGGCGCGCGCGGACCTGGTGCGCGTCGCCACCGAGATCCGTACGGAGATCGAACGCGGCGGCAGCCGCGCACGTGGCGCGCTCTACATCAGTTGCTCAGGCCGGGGCGGGCCGCATTTCGGCGCGCCGCATGCCGAGCTGCAGACCGTACGCCGCGCGCTTGGCGACCTCCCGCTGGCTGGCTTCTTTGCCGGCGGCGAGATCGCAAGGGATCACCTCTATGGCTATACGGGGGTGCTGACGGTATTCACCGGCCATTGAATCCGCGAATGACAGCATCGATGTTGCGCATCTGGCGCGCAAACCAGATGCGCAACAGGCTGTTCGACAGGACCATCGGCAGCGAATACGCAATGATCCGATACACCTTGCCGCGCTGCAGTCTGGACGCCTTTGCCGGGTCCAGCCAGTCGTCGTTGCGCACCAGCAGCAACAGCGTTTCCATGCCGATAAGGACGGGCCACAGGCAAGCCAGCCGCAGCCGGATAAAACGCGGGTGAATGGCAAGCGTGTACGCCATGGCCTCGCAAAAGTGGTCCAGCGTCTTGCGCACGAGCTCGAGCATCAAGGCCCGCGCGCGCGGCGAGGCGTCCGCAAGCAGCAGATCCTGCGGGCTCAGGCCATGCTGGTGCAGCATCGTCGCCGGAAGATAGCAGCGGCCGATGCGCAGGTCCTTGCCGCAGTCCCGCAGCACATTGGTCATCTGCAAGGCTTTGCCGAAGCGGACCCCGCGGCGCAGCATGGCGTCGGGCTTGCCGATCGCGCCAGGCATGTGCGCGGCGGTCATGCTGGTCCAGAACTCGCCCACGCATCCGGCGACCAGGTACGTATAACGGTCAAGCTCTTCCGGCTCGCGCAGTGCGACGATGCGGCCGGCGTTTTCATCGGGGAAGGTGCGCAGGTCAAATTCCATGCCCTCGCTCAGGGTCGATACGATCTGCCGTACCGCTTGCCGGTCGTCCGGCTCCAGCTGCGCCAGCACCGCCAGCGCAGGGCCCAGTGACTCGAGCAGGATGCGCTCGTCCGACTGTTGTTCCTGCCGGCCTGCCACCTCGGTTGCGATGCTGTCGGCCAGCGCCGTGTCTGCGGTTGCACCGTTGACCTGGTCGCGCAACGACAACAGCAGCGCCAGGCGCCGTTGTGGCGGGATCAGCGAGGTATCGGCAATCGTGTCGGCGGCACGCGCCAGCAGATAGGCCAGGCCGACCGGATCGCGCATCCGCTCGGGCAGCACGCGCAGCGTGAGATAGAACGAACGCGAGACGCCTTTGAGCAGCGGACCGAGGAGAAACGCCCGGCTGGGTTCGCGCATGGGTGGTGTCCTGTTCCCTGGGAGGTTGGCGAAAGTGACAATGCCCGGGTGGCCGTCAGGCCGGGCCCGGGCATTGTACCTTCGACGCCAGGGGCAGATTGCTGGCACTGTTCAGGGCGAGTCCTTGCCGAGATAGCGCTCGAACCACTGCGCCGCCAGGCGAGCGACCGATTCCAGTGCGCCGGGTTCCTCGAACAAATGCGAGGCGCCGGGCACGATCACCAGCTTCTTGGTGCATGTCAGCTGGGCATAGGCCGATTCATTGCGTTCCAGGACGCTCAGGTCCAGCCCGCCGATGATCAGCATGGTGGGCGCAAGCAGTTTCGCAAGGGCGTCGGGGCCCGCCAGGTCGACCCGGCCCCCCCGCGAAACGACGGCGTGTATCGGGATAGACGACTGGCATGCGGCACGGATCGACGCGGCGCCACCAACGCTGGCGCCGAAGTAGCCGAACCGCTGTGGCACGGCTT
Source organism: Cupriavidus sp. FW305-27 (assembly GCF_058787995.1). Lineage (NCBI taxonomy): Bacteria > Pseudomonadati > Pseudomonadota > Betaproteobacteria > Burkholderiales > Burkholderiaceae > Cupriavidus > Cupriavidus sp. FW305-27. The sequence continues at coordinate 1,073 of NZ_JBYTAG010000060.1, read as the reverse complement.
GCTGCCGCGCCACCCAGCTGGTTGCCTGCGCCAGCCGTGTCGCCAGGAGCTCGACGTCGAAGCGGATGGCCTGCACCTGGTCTTCATCCGGCAGCAGCAGGTCCATCAGCAGCGTTGCCATGCCGCAGCGATTGAGCTCCGCGGCCACATATCGATTGCGCGGGCTAAGCCGGGAACTGCCCGTGCCGTGCGCAAACAATACCAATGCGACCGCGCCGGGCGGCAACGTGAGTATGCCTTGCAGGTCCACGCCGCCGGCCGGGATCACAACCTCGATGGCTTCTGAATTGCTCGGCATGGCGCAGTCCTCCGACGGGTGGTGCGTAGACGTGCATCGCGTTGCAATCGCGCCCATCCAAGTCCACTATAGGGCGGGCGTGGCGGCGGGGCCAGTCGCCGTGTGCAGGTCTCCTGGCGCACGCAATCGACAACCATCCCTTTGGATCAGGAGGAAACATGAAGACCCTGTTTCTCGTCCGGCATGCCAAGTCAAGTAAAGATGATCCCTCCTTGCCCGACCGTGAGCGCCCCCTGAATGACCGTGGCCTGCAAGACGCCCCGGAAATGGGCAAGCGCCTGGCCGAGCGTAAGCTGAAGCCCGACCTGCTCCTGTCGAGTCCGGCCCTGCGTGCGCTGACGACAGCGCAACTGATCGCCGACGAGCTCGGCTATGCACGCAAGGACATCGCGCTCGATGACCAGCTGTACGCCACCAGCGCGGAGCAGTTGCTGGCCGTCGTTCGTGCGCTCGACAAGAAGCTCGATTGCGTGATGCTGTTCGGTCACAACCCCGAGTTCACCGACTTCGCGCATCGCTTGTCGGACGAGATTACCGACATGCCGACCTGCGCCGTCGCGAGATTCAGCTTCGACACCAAGGCGTGGGAGGATGTCGGCGAAATCACCCCGTCGAAAGTCACGCTGGAATCGCCGAAGAAGTAATCCGATGCCGGCCGCCTTCAGCGTGGCAGTGATATATCCGGCTTGACCATACGGGGCGAAGCGATAAGAATTTGTGATCGCAGGCGAAAGCCTGCCCTCACGCTTCTCTACGCTTGGTCCCACCCATGATC
>NZ_JBYTAG010000059.1:0-45848 GCF_058787995.1 Cupriavidus sp. FW305-27 | reverse complement strand
GCGGCGGGGGCCGGGATGTGATGAAGGTGGCGCAGACAGCACCGCCAATCGCGCTATCCGCGCCTGAAAACAAAAAACCCCGCCATGGGCGGGGTTCTACGCTGTTCGGCGCGCGCGGGGCGCGCCGGCAGTCAATGCTTACAGCGGGGTGATGTTCGCGGCCTGCAGGCCCTTCGGGCCATTCTTGACTTCGAACTGCACGCGCTGGTTTTCCTGCAGCGACTTGAAGCCGTCGGCGCGGATTTCCGAGAAATGGGCGAAGAGGTCGTCACCACCCGCGTCCGGCTTGATGAAGCCGAAGCCCTTGGCGTCGTTGAACCACTTGACGATACCGGTTTGCATGATTTGCTTTCCAGAAAAAGGACAAAAAACATCGCATGACGAAAACGTCATCCGACACGGGGAACTCAAGGAAAGGACACCATGGACAACCGAAGTACCAGACGGTGGCTAACGAATGAACTGTTGCCTCGTCGCTTGAATCTAGGCGGCTTTATACGGGGGATTGCCGCAAGCGTCAAGCCGGGGACGCCCCGGAGCACCCCCGTGGCGGCGCTGGATTCAGCGGTTCGCGCTGTGGGATCATCACGCCTTTTGCATATCGCTTATTCGCCTGTGCCATGGCGAAGCGGGCCGGCCTGCACCAGAGTACGCTCGCCGCCCAGCGGGGCGTCGCGGGATGCTTCAGGCCGAAGCCAGCCACCTGCGGCCGCGCCGTTGTTGTCGCCGCGCACACGATAACGATATCAGGAGACCAGTCATGTCGATGCCGGAACCCGCTTCCAAGCCGGGCACGTCAACCGCCAATCCGCCGCACGGCAAGCCACAGGCCGCGCCTTCGCTGATCGAGCGCCTGTTCAGGCTGCGCGAACACCAGACCGATGTACGCACCGAGATCCTCGCCGGCGTCACCACGTTCCTGACGATGGCGTACATCATCTTCGTCAACCCGTCGATCCTGGGCGATGCGGGCATGCCGAAAGACGCGGTGTTCGTCGCCACCTGCCTGGCCGCGGCGATCGGCACGCTGATCATGGGTTTCTACGCGAACTACCCGATCGCGATGGCGCCGGGCATGGGCCTGAACGCGTACTTTGCCTATACGGTGGTGAAGGGCATGGGCTTTGCATGGGAGGCGGCACTCGGCGCGGTCTTTATCTCCGGCTGCCTGTTCCTGCTGGTCACGCTGTTCCGCGTGCGCGAGATGATCGTCAATGGCATTCCGCATTCGATCCGGGTGGCGATCACCGCGGGCATCGGCCTGTTCCTGGCGATTGTCGCCCTGAAGAACGCCGGCATCGTCACCGCCAGCCCGGCCACGCTGGTGACCATCGGCGACCTGCACCAGCCTTCGGCCGTGCTGGCGATCATCGGTTTCTTCGTGATCGTGGCACTGGATCATCTGCGGGTGAAGGGCGCGATCCTGATCGGCATCCTGCTCACCACGCTGCTGAGCTTTGCGTTTGCCGGCAATACCTTCCACGGCGTGTTCTCCGCGCCGCCGTCGCTCGGCCCGACGCTGTTCAAGCTAGATATATCCGCCGCGCTGTCGATCGGCATCATCAACGTGGTGCTGGTGTTCTTCCTGGTGGAGTTGTTCGACGCCACCGGCACGCTGATGGGCGTTGCCAACCGCGCGGGCCTGCTCAAGGCCGGGAAAATGGACCGGCTGAACAAGGCGCTGATGTCCGACAGCACCGCGATCATGGCGGGCTCGTTCCTCGGTACGTCTTCCACCACGGCGTATATTGAAAGCGCATCCGGCGTGCAGGCGGGCGGGCGCACCGGACTGACGGCGGTGACGGTGGCCGTGCTGTTCCTCGCGGCGTTGTTCATCGCGCCGCTGGCCGGCACGGTGCCGGCCTATGCCACCGCGCCGGCGTTGCTGTATGTGTCCTGCCTGATGTTGCGCGAGCTGCTGGAGATCGACTGGAATGACGTCACCGAAGTCGTGCCCGCGGTGATGACCGCGCTTGGCATGCCGTTCACGTACTCGGTCGCCAACGGCGTTGCGTTCGGCTTTATCAGCTACGCGGCGCTCAAGCTGCTGACCGGCCGCGCACGCAGCGTGCCCGTGATGGTGTGGATCATCGCGGCGGTGTTCATCTTCAAGTTCTACTACCTGCCAGGGCATTGAGCGCGCCAGCCGGCATGGGATGAAGGAAGGGCGGCCAGGGCCGCCCTTTTTCCATGGTGCGCTGCTGTCATGATATTGACATCGTGATGCCGGGCGGGCGCCGTAGCGCCGTCCGACACCCGCCAGCCGTACCCGTTTCTGCGTGCCGCGCGAGCGGGTCCACCGGCCGGGCGTACCTGTTTCTGCGTGACAGTCCGCCACGCCCTCGCGGCATGCGGCACGGCTTGCCATTCCCGCGCAACGGTGCTGCCATCACCCGTTCGGGGGTGTCAAAGCGTACCCGTTTCTGCGTAGCATGCATGCAGACACCGGCCGCTGGGAATGTGCCGGTCGCGGGCCGGCGGCCAGTGTGCGCGCGGCCTCATACCAAAGTATGAGATTGGCTGTAAGTCACCCACTCGGGGCTGGACAAAGTGCCCCAAATGCACTGAACTATAGACGTGGCAAAGAGGGGCGCGGCAAGGCGCCCCTTCTTGACTCCGGTGCATGCGGCAGGATGCCGGAGCCAACCGAGAGCGCTTGAGCGCCGTTCGCCAGTCGGGGGACATTTCGGTCCAGACCGTCAACAAGGCGGCATAGCCACCATCCGGGAGCGTGCGGGAAACACGCGCGCCACGCAGACAAAAAACCAGTTCAAAGACTGACAAGTGGTAACCGCAGACGTGTAGTGCCGGGGGATGTTGTTCAACGGGGATTATCATGACCGCAGGAGAGATCCGGCGACCCGCTATCGGGCCTGTCAGGGAGACTAATAACCGCTCCATCCGAGCCATCCATCATGCCTGGGCTGCCGTGGGGGAAGCCGCAGGCGAAGCACCCAGCAAGCGGACCGTCCAAGATGGCGCGACGGCCGAGGTGGCCGCCCTGCTTGCCGACGACAGCGAACTCAGCGACAGCGCACGCGCGGCCGTGGCCAACCTGCTGCGCCGCCATCGCCTGCTCGAAGGCGAACTGACACGCCAGCGCACGCTGTTGCAGGAATGGATCCTGAGCCAACAGACCTACAAGACGCTCTACTACCAATACTCCGGCCAGTCGCAGCAGGCGCCGCGCCTGGAGTTGATGCGTGAAAAGGAGGCTGTGCGGCGGCGTATCCGCGCTCAGCTCCAGGTGGGTGCGGACGATCTTGCCGCGCCCGATGAGCAACTCCGCAGTCTGTCCAGCTCGTGATACCGACGTCGCGCGCGGGTGCGTGCCCGCAGCCAGTTCAGCCCCACCGTCCGCCGCGGCTGCAGGCCGCGACGGCGGACACGGGTGCCCGAACCAAGAACAAGCCTAACGTCCGGGAGATCGTGATGGACCGACTGTGCAAGGCGTCACGCACTGCACAGATCGTGGTCGTGTCGCGTCATGAAGATTTTGGTTTTGACCCGTCTGGCACAGCCACGGGATGGGAAATCCGCCGGATCCAGCAGATTCGCGACCTTGAACGCGTGGTGCGGGCCTGCCCGCCCATGGCAGGCGTGATCGACCTGCAGTCCGACTACAGCGATGCCGAGTTCGCGCAACTCGAACAGGCACTGCAGTACCTGCACATTACGTGGGTGGCCATCACCTCCGATGAAATGCTGGCGCAGGAGCGCGTGCGCCGGCTGATCCGCGACTACTGCGTCGACTACGTGCGCATGCCGTTCTCGATGCCTGAACTGCTCTACACGCTCAAGCATGCGCAGGGCATGGCGTCGCTGCACGGCACGCGCCCGCAGGAGACCGCCTCGCGCGGCACCATGATCGGCGAGTGCGCGGCGATGCGGGCGATGTTCCGCTCGCTGGCCAAGGTGGCGCACAACGAGGCACCGGTGTTCATTTCCGGAGAGTCCGGCACCGGCAAGGAACTCGCCGCGCAGGCGATCCACGATGCCTCGAGCCGGCGCAAGGGACCGTTCATTGCCATCAACTGCGGTGCGATTCCCTCGCACCTGGTGCAGTCCGAGCTGTTCGGGTATGAGAAGGGCGCGTTCACTGGCGCCAACCAGCGCAAGATCGGCTGGATCGAGCAGGCGCAGGGCGGCACGCTGTTCCTCGACGAGATCGGCGATCTGCCGCTGGAAAGCCAGGTGGCGCTGCTGCGTTTCCTGCAGCAGGGCATGATCACCCGCCTGGGCGGGCACCAGTCGATCCCGCTGAACCTGCGCATCATCTCGGCCACGCACGTGGACCTGGTGGCGGCACAGGCCGACGGGCGCTTCCGTTCCGACCTGTTCCACCGGCTATGCGTGCTGACGCTGACCATCCCGGCGCTGCGCGAGCGCGGCGAGGACATCCTGCAGCTGGCCAACGCGGTGCTGGCCGAACACGGGCACGAGGCCCACCGGCGCATTCGCGGGTTCTCGGCCTGCGCAACGCAGGCAATGATGCAGTACGCGTGGCCGGGCAACGTGCGCGAACTGATCAACCGCGTGCGCCGCGCCATCGTGATGACCGACAACCGCAAGATCACCGCCGAAGACCTGCAGCTGCACGGCGGGGCGGAGCTGCCGCGCAAGACCCTTGACGCGATCCGCGAAGAAGCCGAGCGCGAGGCCATCCGCACCGTGATGGCGAGCCACGGCTTTCACGTGGTGCCGGCCGCGCGCGAACTCAATGTCTCGCGCGTGACGCTGTACCGGCTCATGCACAAGCACAACATCCGCGTGGAGAGTCAGGTGACTGCGGGCGAGTAAGCGGCAAGCCGGCGCAGGTTGCCGGAGGCCGGACGCAATCCCAGGCGCCGCAGGAAAGGGGAACAGGCGACGTCCGCCCGCCGGCTCCGCCTTTCCTCGTGCCCGTCGGCACGTCAGCGCACCACTGCCAGGGGCCGCCTGGCCCCGGACTCGCCGCTGGCCGCATCCATCAGCTCGGCGGCAAGGTTCATGCTGAGCTTGCCACGCGGCTGGCGCGGCGGCCCGTTCTCGTCATGCTGGCGCCACGGCACGATCGCGCCGCGCTCCGGCTTGTCGCGCGCTTGCCGCCCTGGCGTTGACGTGGCGGCACCGGACGGCGTGTCCGGCGAAAGCCGCAGTTCCCCCCAGGCCCAGCCAAAGCCGCGCACGTAAACATCATTGCTGACCGCCGCGTGGCTGTCGGCGCTGGCCGCTTCGGGGCGGTCGAACCAGGCATAGCTTGCCGCCGCGGCGCTGGTTGAGAACACCGCCAGCACCGTGGCGGCAAGCATTCCGGCTGTCATGGCGGGTGCCTCCCTGTGGAAAAAACGGTGCCCGCCGGGGGACGGAGCACCAAATCCGCGCGGGCACGCTGGCTCGCGTACCCGCCATCATTCCGTTCGCGGCGCCAGCCTGCCGCGACATCCTGCGTTGCCAATGCTGCCTGCGGTCACGCGCGCCGCTTGCCCGCGTGGCGCCGGAAGGCAGCCCTGGCAACTCCGTGCCTGGCCGTCGCTGCGCAGCCAGCGCCTTGCGCGGCCGGCGTGGCGGGCGGCGTACGCGCCCGCGGATGGGGCAGCAGTGGCGACGACAGCAGGTCCACCACCGACGGCGGCGGACCCGCGAGCCGGTAGGAGCGCCGGCGCGCCGTCATGCGTGATGGCGGATGACGCATGTCTGGGTTTTCTCCTGCATGCAATGGCTGGTTCCATGGGCACGGGCCCATGTGCCCCTGTTTTGCCTGAGCGACAAGTGTGCCAAGGGCCGCAAAGGCTTATGCCACGCGGGTTTGCGGTATGAGGGACGAGCGCGGGCAGGCCTTGGGGCGCGGTGGCAGACCAATCCGTTTCGCCGCTGCAACGCGCCATGCGCGCGGCGGCGCGCGTGGTGGCCGCGCTGGTGCGGCGCCGGGTGCCCGTTGCGTACGCGGGGTGCGGGATAACGCGCTGCGCTAGGCCCGCAGGCGCGCTCTTGCAACGCGTTGCACGCCTGAAACCGGCGTTGCAGTTGACGCGGCCCGGCAACACCTGCACCGGCCGCCGATAGGTCACGCAGAAACAGGTACGCCCCGGTCAGTGTCCTGCGGTGCCGTCAGCGTGGTTGCCCCGATGCCGGCGCGGCTGGTGTGTCGGGAGGATTGAGCGTGGCGGGCGCGGCCGGGGTGGCGCTGGCCGCCGCGCCGGAAATGGGCTTGGGGCCCGGCTGGCTGCGTTCGCAGCCGGCGCAGCCCAGCATGCCGATGATCAGTAGCACGGCCGCAGGGCGCGTGCGGAGGTTGCAGGTCACGGTGCCTCCTTGCGCCGGCGCGCAGGCACGGGTTGCGCCGGCAGGTGTGCCTGGTCCTACTGTAGCAGGTTGCCTCCCTGCGCCGGCTTGGGGCAGCGCGCAATGCGCAGTATGATGAACGCACGGGCCTTCGCCGCACAGACCGCGCCGCGAAGGCACGCGCAACGCACACGCGATCCGCCTGGCGCATCGCGCCAGCACCTGGCCGTGACCGACAATACCGAACACCAGTCCTCTTCCGCCGGCAGCGCGGCGCCACATCACCGCAGGCATCGCCCGCACTGGCTGCCGGACCGCCATACCGGCGCACGCACCCTGCGCGTGGTCGCTGCCGCCATCAACTCCTGGTTCGCGCATCGGGCGGCCAGCAAAGGGGCGGCGCTCTCCTTCTACATGCTGTTCTCGCTGGCGCCCATCCTGGTGCTGGTGATCTCGATCGCCGGCCTGTTCTTCGGCGCCGAGGCCGCACGCGGCGAGATTTTCTCGCAGCTTGAAGGCCTGGTGGGCGAGCAAGGCGCCACGGCCATCCAGGAAATCCTGGCGGCTACGCACCGCGCTGGCGGCAGCGGCATGGCGGCGCTGGTGGCGACGGGCATCCTGCTCGTGGGCGCCACGAGTGCCTTTGCCGAGCTCAAGAGCAGCCTGGACGACATCTGGCATGTGCCGGTGCCCGAGACGGCGGGCTGGCAGCAATTGCTGCGCACGCGCCTGCTGTCATTCAGCCTGGTGCTGGTGCTGGCCTTCATGCTGCTGGTGTCTCTGATCGTCAATGCGGCGCTGGCCGTGGTTGAGCGCCTGTGGGGCCAGTTGTGGACGCAATCGTGGTTCGCGCCGGTGGCCGATGTGCTTTCCACCGCCTTTTCCTTTGCCGTGGTGACGGCGCTGTTCGCGGTGATCTTCAAGATGCTGCCCAATGCGCGCATTGCCTGGCGCGACGTCACCATGGGCGCGGTCATCACAGCCTTGCTGTTCTCGATCGGCAAGCGGCTGATCGGCCTGTACCTGGGCAACAGCGCAGTGGCCTCCTCGTACGGGGCCGCGGGCTCGGTGGTGGCGCTGATGCTATGGGTGTATTACTCGGCACAGATCTTCTTTTTCGGCGCGGAACTGACGCGTCAGTACGCGCTGCAGTTCGGCAGCCTGCGCGGCAAGCCGGCAGAGAAGCTGGCGGAATAACTTGCCGCACCTGGGCGCCACAAACCCGGAGCGGTGCCCAAAACCGGTAAAATAGCGCCCCATTCCCTTCGCGTGCCCGCAGAGCCCGGCCCCGCCATCGCCTGCGGGCGCTGCCGGCCCTGGCCCGGCCGCCCGCCGGGCCATCCAATATTTCCCAGTCAAACTCCGCTGCCGTGAGCTCGCTCGTTTCTGAAATTGCGCGTCGACGCACCTTTGCCATCATCTCCCACCCCGATGCGGGCAAGACCACCCTGACCGAAAAGCTGCTGTGGTTCGGCGGCGCCATCCAGGTCGCGGGCGAAGTGCGCGCGCGCAAGGCCGACCGCCACGCCACCTCGGACTGGATGGAGCTGGAAAAGCAGCGCGGCATCTCGGTGACCTCGTCGGTGATGCAGTTCCCCTACCGCCGGGAGACCGCCGATGGCAAGGCCCAGGAGAACATCGTCAACCTGCTCGACACCCCGGGCCACGAGGACTTCTCTGAAGACACCTACCGCACGCTGACCGCGGTGGACTCCGCGGTAATGGTGATCGACTCGGTCAACGGCGTGGAAGCGCAGACCATCAAGCTGCTCAACGTCTGCCGCCTGCGCGACACGCCCATCCTCACCTTCATCAACAAGCTCGACCGCGAAGGCCGTTCGCCGATCGAGCTGCTTGACGAAATCGAGGAGGTGCTGCAGATCCAGTGCGCGCCGATGACCTGGCCGATCGGCATGGGCAAGGCCTTCCGCGGCGTGTACCACCTGATCAACGACAAGGTCCAGCTGTTCGATCCGCACGGCGAGAAGGGCACGGCCGCGATCCTGGACGGGCTGGACAACCCGGAGCTGGACCGCATCCTGGGCAGCCAGGCCGAAGAGCTGCGCATCGAGATCGAGCTGGTGCGCGGTGCCTCGCACACCTTCGACAAGGACGCGTTCCTCAACGGCAAGCAGACCCCGGTCTACTTTGGTTCGGCCATCAACAACTTCGGCGTGCAGTCGCTGCTGGATGCGCTGTGCGAGCTGTCGCCGCCGCCGCTGGCGCGCAACACGGATTCGCGCGTGGTTGAGCCGCAGGAGCCCAAGTTCACCGGCTTCGTCTTCAAGATCCAGGCCAATATGGACCCGCGCCACCGCGACCGCATCGCCTTCGTGCGCGTGTGCTCGGGCCGTTTCGAGCGCGGCATGAAGCTGCTGCACGTGTCCGCCGGCAAGACCGTGGCGATCAACAACGCCATCACCTTCATGGCGCAGGACCGCAACACCACCGAAGAAGCCTATGCCGGCGACATCATCGGCGTGCCCAACCACGGCACCATCCGCCTGGGCGATGTCTTCACCGAGGGCGAGCCGCTCAAGTTCACCGGCATCCCGTCGTTCGCGCCAGAGTTCTTCCGCCGCGCGCGCCTGAACAACCCGCTCAAGGTCAAGCAGTTGCAGAAGGGCTTGCAGCAGCTGGCCGAGGAGGGCGCCACACAGATGTTCCGCCCGCTTGCTTCTAACGACCTGGTGCTGGGCGCGGTCGGTATCCTGCAGTTCGACGTGGTCGCGCACCGGCTCGAGCACGAGTACGGCGTCGATGCCATTTTCGAATCGCATGAATGCGCGACCGCGCGCTGGCTCAAGGGCACGCCCGCGGAGATCGAGAAGCTGATCGCCAAGGCGGGGCATAACGTGGCGCTCGATGGCGCGGGCGACCATGTCTATCTGGCGCCGAGCATGGTGAACCTGCGCCTGACACAGGAGCGGTTCCCGGAGCTGCAGTTCATGGAGACGCGCGAGATCGTTTGATCGCGTACTAAAGCTGCAAAAGCAAAAACGGCTCGCAACTGCGAGCCGTTTTGCTACCTGAGGGGAGCACCCCCTCAGCCTGATTTCGCCTCAATACGCCAGTGACGCCTGGATATAGAACGTCCGCGGCATCCCCACATACTTGCCCGCATTGTTGTCGGTCGAGCGCGTGAAATAGCGCTTGTCGAACACGTTCTTCACCCCAACCGCCACCTTCAGATTCTGCGCCGACTTGCCGAAGTCATAGCCCAGCCGCATGTTCAGCAGCGCATAACCCGGGATATCGCCCAGCGCACCGTTTGCGCTTTCCGCCGTCTGGTAGTTGGTCGACGTGCTCGGATCGCCCGGCGAACGCTGTTTCGACTGCGCGAAGCCATCGACATTGAGTGCCCAGCGGTTGCGCGCATAGCGCATGCCTACGGTGGCCACGTGGCGCGAATAGAACGGCAGGTCGCGCCCGGCGAAGTTGCCCTGGTTGTAGGTGGCTTCGGTGAAGGTGTAGGTGGCGTATGCCGACAGGCCGGCCAGCGACTTGTCGAGCGCGCCGAAGTCATAGCGCAGCGACGATTCCACGCCACGGTGGGTGGTGGCGCCGAGGTTGGTCCACGCGTCCGGCGCGCCGCCGGTGCCGCCGCGCAGTTGCAGCTCGTCGTCGAAATCGATATTGAACAGCGTCAGCTCGCCGCCCCAGCCGTTGGCGTTGAAGTGCGTGCCGACCTCATACGTCTTGGCCTTCTCGGGCGTCAGGCCGTTGGTGGTCTGCGCGATCTGGAAGTACTGCAGCGGGCCGAACGAAACGCCGGCGTTGGCGAACAGCTTCCACTGGTCGCTGACGTGGTACATCACCGCCAGCGACGGCAGCGGCTCGTTGGACGAGACGTCATTGCGAGCGCCGGTGAAGTTGTCGGTCACATACGATCGGATGAACTCATAGCGCAGGCCCGGCGTGATGGTCCAGCTGCCGACGTTGATGGTGTCGTCGATATAGACCGCATTGGCGGTGGTGCCGCCCGTGCGCGACTGGTACACCGGCGAGCGCAGCGTGGTCGGATCGATGGTGCCCGGGGTGTAGAACAGCGTGCGCGATGCCTTTTCGTCGCTGGCTTCGCGCAGGAAGCGGTAGCCGACGCTGACCTCGTGGCTCATGCTCTCGCCGCGGAACAGCTGCGAGTAGCGCGGCTCGAACGCGAACGTGTGGTAATTGCGCGGGGCCGCGGTCAGGCGGCGCAGGTTGGCCTGCGTGCCGGTGCCTTGCTGCTCGATGTTGCTGCCGCGGAAGCTGTCGGTGTAGTACGTCAGCACCTCGAACTTGCGGTTATTGTCGTTGTGGCTGTACTTCAGGCTGAAGTCGCTGCGGCGGCCGTCGAAATTGTCGTAGGGCCGCACCGACTGGAACGGGTCGGCCGCATACTGGGCCGAAGTCAGGCCGCCGGGCATGCCGGCCCTGCCCTCGTAGTAGTGGAAGGCCGCGCTCAGTTCATCGGTCTTCGAGATCCGGTACGCGCCCTTTAGCATCAGGTCGTCGATATTGACGTGGTCGTTGCTCTTGCGATAGCCGTTGCCATGGATGCCCGAGTACAGCAGCGCGCCGCCCAGGCCGTTGTCGTTGGTGCCGCCGATGAATGCGGTCGGGTTGGTCTTGACGCTGCCGCCGTGGCTGTAGATGTCGGTCGACACCGACGCATCGGCCGCGAAGGTCTTCGGTATCGGGCGCGTCACGAAGTTGATGATGCCGCCCACGTTCTGCGGGCCGTAGCGCACCGAGCCGGCGCCGCGCACCACGTCGATGGTTTCCAGGTTGCCCAGCGACAACGGCGCCATCGACAGCTGCGGCTGGCCGTAGGGCGCCACTGCCAGCGGCACGCCGTCCATCAGGATGGTCGAGCGCGGCGACAGGCGCGAGGTCAGCCCGCGCACGCCCACGTTGAGCGAGACATCGCTGCCGCCGGTGCCGTTGTTCTCCTGCACCTGCACGCCGGGGATGCGACGCAGCACCTCGCGCACGTTGTTGGCGCCGGCTTCCTGGAAGGTCTCGCGGTCGACGATGGTACGCGCGCCGGGATGCTCCAGCACCTTGGCCTCGTTGGCGTTCTCCAGCCAGTTGCCGACCACGGTGACGGCGTTCAGCGTGGCTTCGGGGTTGGCGGCAGGCGCGGGATCAGCGGCGTGGGCCGGCAGGGCGGCAAACTGGGCGAACAGCAGGGCGGCGCCGATGGCACCCCCGGAAAGGCGGAAAGCGGGCTGCAAGATGGATTCCTGAGAAGCAGCGCGTTCCGCAAGCCAAGGGGAGGGACGTCGTGGGCGGCCGCGCCAATGGGCCGAGATTATAAATGCGAGTGATTCTCAGAAGCGAAACGGCCAGCACCCGCCGCCCGGGATTGTGGTTTATGTGCATCAATGTGCAGACGTCCGGACACCTAAAAGAGGTGAATTACTAACATTTTTTTCGATAGGTGTGCGCGTGTGGGCATCTGTATGCAGGTATTCAGCAGGCGCTTTAGAATCTTGCCTTTGTGCACTGCAATGGCTGTCGTGGCGTCCTCAACGGCACGGCGGCGCTGGGCGGTGCGCAGCCATCTCCGCCTCCCTCCCGCATCCATGTCTTCCCCAGCCACCGTCCAGGCCGCCGCGCCGGACAGCGTCTTCCGCGACGCCGTTTTCCGCCGTTACTGGTTCGCGCGCCTGTGCACCACGATTGGCTACCAGATCTTTACGGTGGCGGTCGGCTGGCAGATGTACGACCTGACCCGCGACCCGCTGATGCTCGGCATGGTCGGGCTGGTGCAGTTCCTGCCGTCGGTGGTGCTGATCCTGATGTCGGGGCACGTGGCCGACCGCTTCGACCGGCGCCGCATCGTGCGCACCTGCCAGGCGATCGAGGCGCTGCTGGCCGCCGGCATGGCCGTGGCCAGCCTGAGCGGCTGGATCGACAGCCATCACATCTTTGTCTTCGTCGCGCTGATCGGCGCCACGCGCGCGTTCGAGACCCCCACGCTGCAGGCGCTGCTGCCCAGCGTGGTGACGCCGCGCCAGCTGCCGCGCGCGGTGGCGCTGGCCAGCTCCGCCGGGCAGGCCGCCATCATCATCGGCCCGGCAATTGGTGGCTTTGCCTACGTGGCCGGGCCGGGCGTGGTCTATGGGCTGAGTGCCACGCTCTTTGCCATTGCCGCCGTGCTGGTCAGCGGCATCACGCTGCGCCAGGCCGCGCAGCGCCTGACCGCGCCGGTCAGCGTGCGCACCGTGTTTGCCGGGTTTGCCTATATCCGCAGCCGCCCGGTGCTGCTGGGCGCGATTTCGCTGGACCTGTTCGCGGTGCTGCTGGGCGGCGCCGTGGCGCTGCTGCCGATCTACGCGCGCGACATCCTGCACACCGGGCCGTGGGGCCTGGGGCTGCTGCGTTCGTCGCCGGCGGTCGGCGCGCTGGTAATGGCGCTGTGGCTGGCGCGCCGTCCGCTGAACCGGCGCGCCGGGCGCATCATGTTCGGCGCGGTGGCGCTGTTCGGGGTGGCTACCGTGGTGTTCGGCGTATCGACCTGGCTGCCGTTGTCGATGGTGGCGCTGGTGGTGCTGGGCGCCTCGGACATGATCAGCGTGGTGGTGCGCTCCACGCTGGTCCAGCTCGACACCCCGGACGACATGCGCGGGCGCGTGGGCGCCGTCAATTCGGTGTTTATCGGCGCCTCGAACCAGTTGGGCGAGTTCGAGTCCGGCGTCACCGCGGCATTGCTGGGCCCGGTGGGCGCGGTGATCCTGGGCGGCGTCGGCACGCTGCTGGTGGTGGCGCTGTGGATGCGGCTCTTTCCCGCGCTGGCCGCGCGCGACCGGCTGCACGATCATCCGGCCTGACCCATTGCCGGGGCAGGGTGCGTACCCGTTTCTGCGTCCCTGTCGATGCCCGGATGGCGGTATCGCCGACCCCTATTCGCCAACTTTCGTCGCTGAAAGTTGTGCCGCACAGCCGGCCCGCCGCGCCGAGCCTGGCCTGGCTGCCCCTGGTTCCTCCCTCGCTCGGATTTTTCTGATCCGCCGCCAGCCTTGATTGCACAAGGGCTGGCGCGCCTGCACGCAACCGCGTGACGCAATCGCCGGAAACCAAATCCCGCCTTGCTTGTCCCCTTCACTGTATTGCCGTGCCGGCATTGTCGGTGATCGTCCGACATCGCGCCGGCAACGTGCGGCAAGTTGTCAAGCGGGAAATTCCCCGCCAGGCGCCTGGGGCCGATCTGGCAGCCCGCTGCCGCACGCAGAAACGGGTACGCAGCACCGCCTGTCTCCTCCATAACAACCGCAAACGGAGCCGCTCCCATGGACCTGAACTTCATCGATGCGAACAAGCTGGAGGCGGGCTGGACTTACCTGGTCCAGTTCGCCATCAACCAGGGAATGAACTGCCTGGCAGCCATCCTGATCCTGATGGCCGGCTGGTGGCTGTCGGCCCGCGTGGCCCGGGGCGCCCGGCGCGCGCTCAGCGGCACGCACGTGGACGAGACCATGCGCCCGCTGCTGGCCAACGCGCTGCAATGGATGGTGCGCGTGCTGACCATCGTGCTGGTGCTGTCGCAGTTCGGGGTGCAGACCGCCAGCATCATCGCCATGCTGGGCGCCGCGGGCCTGGCCATCGGGCTGGCACTGCAGGGCACGCTGCAGAACATTGCCGCCGGCATCATGCTGGTGCTGCTGCGGCCGTTCCGCGTCGGCCAGTACATCGATGCGCAGGGGGTGGCCGGCACCGTGCGCGAGACCGGCCTCTTCATGACCGAGCTGACCACCTTCGATGGCGTCTGCCTGCGCGTGCCAAACGGCAAGCTGTGGGGAAGCGCCATCACCAACTACAGCGAGAACGCCACGCGGCGCGCAGACATCGAGGCCACGGTGACCTTCGACAGCGATGTGCAGCGCAGCCTGGAAGCGCTGCGCGCGATGCTCGCGCGCGAGCCGCGCCTGCTGGCCGAACCCAGGCCCGAGACCATGGTGGTCAACTACACGCAGCAGGGCATCACGCTGAACGTGCGCTACTGGACCTCGAATGACGACTACTGGAACGTGCGTTTCGCGTTCTACGAGCGCATCAAGCATGTGCTGGAACAAGCCGGCAGCAAGCTGGCGGTGCCGATCCAGGAATTGCACGTGCCGGGCGCCGCCTCGGTGCCGGGTGCGGTGAAGGTGGCCGACAGTGCGCCATCGGCGAGCGCGCCGCACCCGGCCGGGGGGGCCCCGCGCCAGCCGGTGCAGCACCTGGGCTAGCCGAGCACGGGTGCGTTGTTGTCGTCGTCGTCCTCGTCCGAAAACAGCGTGCAGGCGCCGCTTTCCGCGGTGCTGACATGGCGGCGGAAGGTGGCGAACAGGTCGCGGCCCACGCCGTGGCGATTGGCGCTGAGGTCCGGACGGGCAGGCGCGCGCGCCTGCCATTCGTCATCCGGCACCAGCACCTCGAGCACGCCCGCGGGCGCATCCACGCGCATCATGTCGCCGCTGCGCACGCGCCCGATCGCGCCCCCGCGCAGCGCCTCGGGGCAGACGTGAATAGCCGCCGGCACCTTGCCCGACGCGCCCGACATGCGCCCGTCGGTCACCAGCGCCACATGGAAGCCGCGGTCCTGCAGCACCGTCAGCGTGGGCGTGAGCTTGTGCAGCTCGGGCATGCCGCACGAGGCCGGGCCCTGCCACGGTAGCACCGCAACGAAGTCTCGCTCCAGCTCGCCGCGCTTGAATGCGTGCAGCACATCGTCCTGATGCTCGAACACCATCGCCGGTGCCTCCACCACCTGGTGCTCGGCCTTGACCGCAGAGGTCTTGATCACCGCGCGGCCTAGCCTGCCGTCCAGCACCTTGATGCCGCCGTCCGGCGCAAAGGGCGCGTCGGCGGCGCGCACGATGCTGTCGTCGAGCGGCGCGGCCGGGCCGTCGATCCAGGTCAGCTTGCCGTCGCGCAGCACGGGTTCGCGCGTGTAGTCCTGCAGCCCGCGGCCGACGATGGTGGTCACGTCGTCATGCACCAGGCCCAGCGACAGCAGCCCGCGGATCACCACGGGCAGCCCGCCTGCGGCCTGGAACTGGTTCACGTCGGCCTTGCCGTTCGGGTACACGCGCGCCAGCAGCGGCACCACGGCCGAGAGCTCGTCAAAGTCGTCCCAGCCCAGCACGATGCCGGCCACGCGCGCCATCGCGATCAGGTGCAGCGTGTGGTTGGTGGAGCCGCCGGTGGCCAGCAGCCCGACGATGCCGTTGACGAAGGCGCGCTCGTCCAGCACCTCGGCCACCGGCGTATAGCGCTCGCCGCCGTGCACCAGCTTCAGCGCCTGGCGCGCGGCCTCGCGCGTGAGCGCCTCGCGCAGCGGTGTGTTGGGGTTGACGAAGGCCGTGCCCGGCAGGTGCAGGCCCATCATCTCCATCAGCATCTGGTTGGAATTGGCGGTGCCGTAGAAGGTGCAGGTGCCGGGGCCGTGGTAGGAGCGGGTCTCGGCCTCGAGCAGTTCCTTGCGGCCGATCTTGCCTTCGGCGTAGAGCTGGCGCGTGTGCGCCTTTTCGTCGTTGCTGATGCCGGTGGTCATCGGCCCGCCCGGCACGAACACGGCCGGCAGGTGGCCGAACGACAGCGCGCCCATCACCAGCCCGGGCACGATCTTGTCGCACACGCCCAGGTACAGCGCGGCATCGAACATCTGATGCGACAGCGCCACCGCCGTGGCCAGCGCAATCACATCGCGCGAGAACAGCGACAGGTCCATGCCGTCCTGGCCCTGCGTGACGCCGTCGCACATCGCGGGCGTGCCGCCGGCAAACTGCGCGGTGCCGCCGGCCTCGAGCGCCGCTTCCTTGAGCCACTGAGGGAAAGCCGCCAGCGGCTGGTGCGCCGACAGCATGTCGTTGTAGGCCGAGACGATCGCCAGGTTGGGCCGCTCGTCGGCCTTCAGCCGGATCTTCGCGGCGTCCGGCATGGCAGCCACCGCATGGGCCAGGTTGGTACAGGAAAGCTGCGCGCGTTCGACCTTCTGCCCGGCCATGGCGTGGGTGCGGTCAAGGTACGCCTGGCGCGAGGCGGCGCTGCGGGAGACGATGCGGGCGGTGACCCGCTCGAGCACTGGATGACGTGGCATGGGGTTCTCCTGCGGGGGAGCTTTCAGCCTAGCGCACTTTGCCGCGTACCGCACGATCCACTGCGCAGCACACGCAGAAACGGGTACGCTTCGCGCTCCGGTCATGCCTTTGCCAAGCAAGTGCCGCGGCCTGCGCCTCGCCAAGCGCTGGCGAGTCACGTAAACTGGCCACACCGCGCGCCTTCCATGGCGGGTCCTCAAATCGCTAAAGGAGTCCAGGGTGAGCATGCCTGATTTCGACATGGTGCTGTTCGGCGGCACCGGCGACCTGGCGCGGCGCAAGCTGCTGCCGTCCCTGTTCGATGCCCACCACGCCGGCCTGCTGCATCCGGCCGCACGCATCCTCGCCACCGGCAGCCAGCCGCTCTCGACCGCGGACTACCTCGCCTCGCTGGAGCAGACCGTGCGCCCCGGGCTAGCCCATGCGCCGCCCGAGTCATGGGACAAGTTCTGCGCGCGCATTGTCTACGTGCAGGCCGATGCACGCGTGCCCGCGCATTTCGATGCGCTCGCGGAGCAGGTGCTGGCACGCAAGCCTGAAGTGGTGGTGTGCTATCTCGCCACCGCGCCGCACCTGTTCGTGTCGATCTGCGAGCAGCTGGCACGCACCGGCCTGAACACGCGCCAGGCGCCCAACGTGCGCATCGTGCTGGAAAAACCGCTGGGGCATGACCTCGAATCCAACGAGGCAATCAACTCGGCAGTGGCGAAGTTCTTCGCCGAAGAGCAGATCTACCGCATCGATCATTACCTCGGCAAGGAGTCGGTGCAGAACCTGATGGCGATCCGCTTCGGCAACGCGCTGTTCGAGCCGCTGTGGCGGCGCGAGTGGGTGCAGGACGTGCAGATCACCATCGCCGAAGAACTCGGCGTGGAAACGCGCGGCGACTTCTACGACCGCACCGGCGCGCTGCGCGACATGGTGCAGAACCACTTGCTGCAGCTCTTGTGCATGGTGGCGATGGAGCCGCCGGCCAGCCTCAGCGAAGATGCCATCCGCGACGAGAAGATCAAGATCCTGAAGGCGCTCAAGCCGATCACGCCGCAGGACGTGGCCGAGAAGACCGTGCGCGGCCAGTACCGCTCCGGTGCCATCGGCGGCAAGCCGGTGCCGGGCTACCTGGAAGAAGCGGGCATCGCGCCCGACAGCCGCACCGAGACCTTTGTCGCGATCAAGGCCGAGATCGCCAACTGGCGCTGGGAAGGCGTGCCGTTCTACCTGCGCACCGGCAAGCGTATGCAGTCGCGCGTGGCCGAGATCGTGATCCATTTCCGCGACGTGCCGCACGCGATCTTCCCGCGGCCGCTGACGCTGTCGCCGCAGAACCGGCTGGTGATCCAGCTGCAGCCGGAAGAAAGCATCCGCCTGTACTGCCTGGTCAAGCAGCCTGGCGACACGCTGGAGCTGACGCCGACCTCGCTCGACCTGGACTTTGCCAACTCGTTCAAGGTGCGCCGCGCCGGCGCCTACGAACGCTTGCTGCTCGACGTGATCCGCGGCCGGCTGGGCCTGTTCGTGCGCCGCGATGAACAAGTGCAGGCCTGGCGCTGGGTCGAACCCATCATCGACACCTGGGATGCCAGCACCGTGCCGCCCAAGCCCTATACCGCCGGCACCTGGGGACCGGCCGCGTCGTCGGCGCTGATGTCGCGCGACGGCGGGCTGTGGCACGAGGAAGCCTGAGCCATGCGCTCGCAGAATCGCAAAGGAAACCATCATGCGCGTGTTTGAGCATCCCACCCCGATGGACCAGGCCGAGGCGCTGGCCATCTCCATCGGCAATGCGCTGGAACTGGCCATCCGCGTCAAGGGCTGGGCGGTGCTGGCGGTCTCGGGCGGACGCTCGCCGGTGGCGATGTTCGAGCGGCTGCGCCACCGGCACGTGCGCTGGGAAGCGGTGACCATCACGCTGGTCGACGAGCGCGTGGTGCCGCCCGAGCACGCCGACAGCAACGCCGCCCTGGTGCGCGCGCACCTGCTGCGCGAGGCCGCTGCCAGTGCCGCTTTCGTGCCGCTGATTGCCGATGCGCAGGACGCTGCCGCGCCGGCACAGGCGGTGGCGCGCGCCAACAGCGCATTCCGCCAGCCAGACGTGGTGGTGCTGGGCATGGGCGAGGACGGCCATACCGCCTCGCTGTTCCCGGATGCGCCCGAACTGCAGGGCGCGCTGAGCGAGCCGCAGCCCGGCTACGTGATCACGCGCCCGTCAGCCGCGCCGCATGCCCGCATCACGCTCAACCTGGCGGCGCTGCTGGCCACCGAGCGCGTGTTCCTGTCAGTGTCGGGCGCGGCCAAGGCCGAGGTGCTCGAACGCGCGCTGCAGGGCCCTGTGCCGTCGTTGCCGGTCAGCCTGGTGCTGTCACGGCACCGGCACGGGCTTGACGTGTTCAAGACCTGACAGACTGATTCCCAAGCGGAGCACTACCCGACACCATGGCCACCACTGCATCCTCCTGCGCTGACTTCCCCCGCCTGCTCGGCGATGTGGGCGGCACCAACGTGCGCTTTGCACTGGAAACCGCACCAATGCGGATCGGCCCGGTGACCGCGCTGAAGGTGGCCGATTTCCCGTCGCTCGAAGCAGCCCTGCGCCAATACCTCGACGGACTTTCCGCGTCGGGCAAGCCGGTGCCGCGCCACGCGGCGATCGGCCTGGCCAACCCGGTGACCGGCGACCAGGTCCGGCTCACCAACCACAACTGGTCGTTCTCGATCGACGGCATGCGGCGCGCGCTCGGGCTGCAGACGCTGGTGGCCATCAACGACTTCACCGCGCTGGCGCTGGCCCTGCCGTACCTGCCTGCCGACGGGCTGGTGCCCGTGCGTGCCGGCACCGCGGTGCGCACCGCGCCGCTCGCGCTGGTCGGGCCGGGCACCGGGCTGGGCGTTTCCGGCCTGGTGCCGGCGCCGGGCGGAGCAGCCGTGGCGCTGGCCGGCGAAGGCGGCCATATCGAGCTGATGCCCGACACTGACGACGAATGGATCGCCTGGCGCGCCGCCCATCGCAACGTTGGCCGGGTGTCGGCGGAGAGGCTCCTGTGCGGCAGCGGCCTGTCGCATATCCATGCCGCGCTGGCCGCAGAAACGGGTACGCTTTTGCTCGCGCCGCTGTTGCCGGAGCAGGTCACCACCGGCGCCTTCGAGCGCCACGACCCGCTGTGCCAGCGCGCCATGGCGGTGTTCTTCGGCCTGCTCGGCTCGGTTGCGGCCGACATCGCCCTGGTGCTGGGCGCACGTGGCGGGGTCTACCTGGGCGGCGGCATCCTGCCACGCTTCGTGCCTGCGCTGCAGGCCTCGGCCTTCGCCGAGCGCTTTGTCGCCAAGGGCCGCATGCGCGGCTGGCTGGAGGCCGTGCCGGTCCACGTCATCACCGCCAGCCACCCCGCGCTGCCGGGACTGGCGCGCGCACTGGCCGAGCAGCTCGACGGCCGCGGCCGGAACGCATAGCCATGCGCGTGCTGCTGGTGGAAGACGACGCCATGATCGGCGACAGCGTCAAGCTGGCGCTGCGCCAGGAAGGCTTTACCGTCGACTGGGTGCGCGACGGCGACGCGGGCCTGGCCGCGGCCAGCACCGCGCAGCACGGCCAGGCGTGCTATGACCTGATCCTGCTCGACCTCGGCCTGCCGCGGCGCCCGGGCCTCGACGTGCTGCGCACCTTGCGCGCGCGCGGCGTGCCGACGCCGGTGCTGATCCTGACCGCGCGCGATGCCGTCGCGGATCGTGTCGCGGGGCTCAATGCCGGCGCCGATGATTACCTGGTCAAGCCCTTTGACCTGCAGGAACTGGCGGCGCGCATGCACGCGCTGGCGCGCCGTGCCGCCGGCCGGGCGGAACCGCTGGTCAGCTACGGCGACATCGTGCTCAACCCCACTACCCGCGAGGCCACCCACCGCGGCGAGCCGGTGCGCCTGTCGGCGCGCGAGTTCGCGCTGCTGGCCGCGCTGATGGCGCGGCCCGGCAAGGTCTGGTCGGTGCCGCAGCTGCAGGAGCGGCTGTACGGCTGGGACGATGAAGTCGGCAGCAATACCGTCGAGGTCTATATCCACGCGCTGCGTAAGAAGTTCGGCGCGGCGCTGATTCGCAATATCCGCGGCGTGGGCTATGTGGTGCCGCGCCTCGATGGGGATGCAGCATCCGTGGGCGAAGGAGACACCCCCTGATGCGCTCCATCCAGCGAACCCTGCTGTGGTGGCTGGCCGCGGGCCTGCTTGCCGGCATCGCCGTCGCCACGGCGCTGATCTACGGGCAGGCACGGCAGGAAGCCAACGCGCTGTTCGACTACCAGATGAAGCAGATGGCCGCGGCATTGCCCAGCCAGTTCGCCGACCCGGTGGCGCCGCCTTTCCTGGGCTCGCCCGGCGACCTGACCCACGCCGACGAGGATGTGGTCATCCACATCTGGGACGGCTCCGGCCGCAGCCTGTACCTGTCGCATTCGCACCCGGCGCTGCCCGCGCGTGCGGAACTGGGCTTTTCCAACGTGACCACGCAGCAGGGCGAATGGCGCCTATACAGCATGCAGCTTGGGCCCACCGTGGTGCAGATCGCGCAGCCGATGAGCGCACGGCGCACCCTGGCCGCGCGCATGGCGCTGCGCACCGTGGCGCCGCTGCTGTTGCTGCTGCCGCTGCTGGGCTGGCTGGTGTGGATGGCAGTGGGGCGCGGCCTGCGCCCGCTGCGCGAAATTGCCACCGAAGTGCGCGCGCGCGACGCCAACACACTGGCGCCGCTGGCCGTGCGCCAGATGCCGGACGAGATCGCTCCGCTGAGCGCAGCGCTGAACCAGCTGCTGGCGCGGCTCTCGCACGCCATCGACACCCAGCGTGCCTTCGTCGCCGACGCCGCGCACGCCCTGCGCACGCCGCTGGCAGCGCTGCAGTTGCAGGCACAGCTGGTGGAGCGCGCCGCCAACGGCGCAGCGCGTGACGAAGCGATCGGCAAGCTGCGCCAGGGGCTGGAGCGGCTGACCCACCTGGTCACCCAGCTTTTGACGCTGGCACGGCAGGAGCCGGGCGCAGCCATGCCCCGGCACGAACCGGTGGAGCTGCATCAACTGGCCGCAAGCGTGGTCGCGGACATGGCGCAGGCAGCGCTGGATCGCAATATCGACCTTGGGCTGGACGGCAGCAAGGACACGTCGCCGGTGGTGGTGCGTGGAGATGTGGATGCGTTGCGCATCCTGCTGACCAACCTGCTGGACAATGCGCTGGCTTATATCCCTGCCGGAAGCCGTATCGATGTGCTGGTGGGTCGCAGCGCCGATGGGCGCGCCGTTGAGCTGGTTGTCAGCGACAACGGGCCGGGGATCCCCGCTGAGGAGCGGGCGCGCGTGTTTGACCGGTTCTATCGGGTGGCCGATGCGCCGACCGGCGGCAGCGGGCTGGGGCTGGCCATCGTGGCGGAGATTGCCCAGTCGCATGGGGCGCGGGTGGTGCTGGAGGATGCGGGGCCGGGGTTGAGGGTGAGGGTGGTGTTTGGGGCCGGGTAGATCTTAGCTGCTGCTTGGGCTGTTGTCGGCGTACCGTTGTCCAATGCAAGAGCTTGCCCCTCAGCCCACCGGCGTCAACAACCCCTCCCCAGCAAAATGCCGCCGCGCATTCTCCAGGAACTGCGTCACGGACGCCGTGATGGCCTCCGGCGACCAGCCAGCCACATGCGGCGTCAGCACGACGTTAGGACAGTCGAACAACACCACCGGCGGCGCCGGCTCGCTCTCATAGACATCCAGCCCCGCCCCGCCAAGCTTGCCAGCGCGCAGCGCTGAAGCCAGCGCTTCGGTATCCACCACGCTGCCGCGCGCGATATTGACGAGGAACCCGGCCGGCCCGAGCGCCGCCAGCACGCTTGCATCGACCAGGTGCCGCGTACCTGCCCCGCCCGGCGTGGCGATCACCAGGTAGTCCGCCCAAGCGGCCAGCGCACCGATGCTGTCGAAGTACCGGTACCCGGCATCTTCGCGCGGCTTGCGGTTGTGATAGCCGATCTCCAGGTCGAAGCCTTCGCCGCGCCGGGCAATACGCCGGCCGATGGTGCCCAGCCCGACGATCCCCAGCCGCTTGCCAGAGACATTGGGCCGCAGCGGCAGTGCAGTGCGCCAGGTGCCTGCGCGCGTGGCCGCGTCCAGCTGCGGCACGGCGCGCACGGTCGCCAGCAGCAGCGCGAAGGCGTGGTCGGCCACGCAGCTGTCGTTGGTGCCGGCGCCATTGGCCACGGCGATGCCGCGTGCGCGGGCGTGGGCCACGGCGATGTTCTCGAAGCCCGCGCCCAGTGCGCACACCAGTTCCAGTGCCGGCATCGCGTCGATCTCCGCCGCGGTCAGGCCGGTGGAGCCGATGGTCAGTACCGCGCGGATGCGTTCGCCCTGCGTGGCGATCTGCGCGGCGCGGCCTTCGGCGTCTGGCGCGTAGAGGATCTCGAATCGTTCGGCAATGGCGTCGCGGTGGTGGGTGGCGACTTGGGTCAGGATCAGCAGCGTGGGCTTCATGGGGGACAGCGGAGCAGGCGATGGAGTCGGAGAAGGGTGACAGCGGGTGGGATGCACCCGGAGTCCGTCACGCGGATAGCGGGCAGACGTCACATTCTAGCGCTGCGGCGCCGGGCTTGCCGAAGGCGACAGCACGCGCGGAGGCACGCAGAAACGGGTACGCTTTGCCCGCGGCAGCGGGGTTTGCGATCGGTCTTGCAGAATGGAATATGCCTATAAACAAGGGTCGAACGCGTTTCCCGAAGGGCCGGCGATGCCGTTCCGCCGGTTTCGGCGAGGCACGCAGAAACGGGTACGCTTTGCTGCCACGACCCGCTCGGCGCCATGCCCGCACCACACCGTTGCGTATCATGCGTGTTCTCTTCCTCACTCGCGAAAGAATGACATGCGCGCAATCGGCAACTTCCTCTGGTTCATCCTTGGCGGCGTGGTCATGGGCCTGGCCTGGTGGCTGGTTGGGCTGCTGGCCTTTATCTCGATCATCGGGATCCCCTGGGGCAAGGCCTGCTTCGTGATCGGCACTTTCACCTTTTTCCCGTTCGGCAAGCAGGCCATCAGCCGGCGCGAGCTGAGCGGACGCGACGATGTCGGCACCGGCGCGCTGGGGCTGGTCGGCAATGTGCTGTGGTTTGTCTTTGCCGGCGTGTGGCTGGCCATCGGCCACGTGATGGCGGCGGTCGCCAACTTCGTAACCATCATCGGCATCCCGTTTGCGATCCAGCACCTGAAGCTGGCCGGCATTGCGCTGGCGCCGATCGGCCAGACCGTGGTCACCAATGAGGTGGCCGACGCAGCGCGCCGCGATGGCGCGCGCGTGCAGGTGGACAACCTGCGCCGCTGAAGGATCAGGCGCCGGCGTCTTCGGCGCCTTCTTCGTCCTGCTGGCCGGCGTGCGCGACCAGCCGGTCGAGCAGGCTGCCCAGCAGCGCCCGTTCGGCGTCGCTCAGGCAGCCGAAGATCTCTGCATTGCGCCTGGCGATCATCGTGATCGCCTGCCGGTACAGCGGCTTGCCCTGTGCTGTCAGTGACAGCACCACGCCGCGCCCGTCGGCCTCGCTGGCCTCCTTGCTGACCAGCCCGCGCGCCACCAGCGCCTGCGCAGAGCGGCTGGCCTGGCCCTTGGTCAGGTTGGCGCGGTGCGCCAGCTCGTTGACCGACAGCGGCGCAAAGGCGCCGATCGCGGCCAGGCAGCGGCCCTCGCCGAGCGGCAGGCCGCATTGCTCCAGGTAGGCGGCGGCGCTGTCCTTGTCGCTGAGCTTGTTGACCTGGTGCAGGCGGTAGGTCAGGAACTGGTCGAGGCGTGGCAGTGGCTTCATGGCGTGTCCTTGTCAGGCGTCGGCATTCTAGCCCTATGTTCCCTATTTCTGGCTGCGCGCCTCGGCTTCGTCGATCAGCGCGAGCACCGGCGCCAGCGCTTCCTGCCGGCTCATCAGGCCCAGGCACACCATTGCCAATAGCAGCGGGGTGCGCGCTTCGCCGGCACGGCCCATGGCCTCGCACAGATGGGTGTAGGCGAGGTCGAGGTCTTCAGCTTGCATGGCGGGCTCCGGTTTGCATCAGGGGGGCAAGGGTGGCGCGCACGGCGTCCCATGACGGTTCGCGCCAGCGTGCCAGGACATAGCCATCGGGGCGGATCAGGTAGAGCGTGCCGGGTCGTGCGCCGTAGCGGGCGTGGGCCTGGCCGGCGACGTCGGCCAGCGCCGTGGCGCCGGCCACGTTGCCGCCGGTGACCACCACGTGTGTCTGCATGGCGTCCGGATGCGCATGCGCGAACGCGGCCAGTGGCTCGGGCAGCGTGGGCGCATCGCTGAAGTACAGCAACGTGAACCGTTGCCCGAAGCATTGCGTGAGGTGCACGACCTCGTCGGGGCCTGCCACGCGCATTTCCGGCGCGGGCAGGCCGGGCGCGGCGCCAGGACAGTCGTCGCCAAAGTCGCTGGGACCGTTCAGCGCCGAATCCGTATAGGCAATCGGTGCCGACTGCCGCGGATTGATCAGTGACCGCACCGCGGGCTCATGCTGCGCCAGACGCAGCGTGGCCTCGCGCATCAGCCGGAAGGCAAAGTCGGGCGGTGCCATGAACTCGGTGCTCTTGGCGCCGTAGGCGATGTTCTGCCGCGTGGCATGCACGCGTTCGGTCGAATAGGAATCGAGCAGGCTTTCGGGCGCCTGGCCGCGCAGCACCCACGCCAGCTTCCAGGCCAGGTTGCCGGCATCGTCCAGCCCGGAGTTGAGCCCGCGCACGCCAAAGATCGGCACCAGGTGCGCGGCGTCGCCGGCAAACAGCACGCGGCCGTGGCGGTAGTCCTGCAAGGTCAGGCACTTGGCGTTGTAGATGGAGATCCACAGCGGCCGCCACGGCTCGGTCTCGCCGATCATGTCGAGGTGACTCTGCACGCGCGGCAGCACGTTCTCCGGCTTGACGGCTTCATCGGGGTCTTCGTCGTCGCGGATCTGGTAGTCGATGCGCCAGACATCGTCAGGCTGGCGGTGCATCAGGATGGTCGATCCGGGGTTGGAAGGCGGGTCGAACCAGGCCAGCCGTTCCACCTCGCGCCGCGTCTTCTGCACGATATCGACGATCACGTAGCGGCCTTCGTACTGGGTGCCTTCCATGCGCAGGCCCAGTTGCTCGCGCACGGTGCTGCGCCCGCCGTCGCAGGCCACCAGCCATTGCGCGTCGACCTGCACCACGCCTTCGTCTGTCTGGATCTCGGCCACGACGCCGCTGCCGTGCTGGCGTACTGCTTGCACGCGCGCGCCGAAGCGCACATCCGCTGGCGCAGCGCCGTGCAGCGCGGCGTCGTGGGCGAAGGCCTCCACGTAGTACTGCTGGATATTGACCATCGGCGCGAAGCGCTCGCCGGGCTCGCTGGGCATGCGGAAATGCAGCACCTCGGCATCGCGGTAGTAGCTGCGCCCGCCCACCCACGGCAGGCCGGTTTCGACGGTGGCGCGGTCCGCGCCCACCCAGCCGAGGATCTCCAGCGAACGCCGCGCCATGCAGATGGCCCGGCTGCCGGCGCAGTAGCCGTCGTCGGCTTCCACCACCAGCGCGGCAATGCCCTGGCGCGCCAGCAGTGCGGCCAGCGTCAGGCCGACCGGGCCGCCGCCGGCAATCAGTACCGGCACGCGCTGCGGCCATGGGCGCGATGACGAGGGCGGCGGTGCCGGCGGCACGGCCGCGTGGGGAGCGGTGGAGTCTGGCATGGCGGGGCTGTGGTGTCTCTGCGATGTAGTTGTGTGCGCAACTATATCGACCAGATGGTTGCGTGCGAAACTAGTGTTAACCCGGCCGGGCATCGGCCGCCCGGCGAAAGTCGGAGACAAGTCGCACATTGCTGCAGGGCGGCCTTGGCCTATGCTTCGCAAGAGGCACGCTGCCTCAGCCCGCCCGCTGCGCCATGCCCACGCTCCCGACCGACGCCGCACCCCGCGCCACCAGGCTGCCCTCGCCGGGCAGCTGGCAGTACCACGTGCTGCTGGGCGCGGCAGGCATGCTGGTGCTGGGGCCGCTGGGCGGCATCGCTGCCGCGTATATGAATTTCTCGCTGGGCTTCTTTGTTGGCGGGCAGGTGCTGGCGGGCATCCTCGGCTCGGTGGTGACGGCGGGCTATGGCGCGCCCGGGCGCCACGGCGCCAACTACATCCAGACCGCGGCGGCGTCGGTGGCGGGCATGGGCGGCATGGCCGTGGTGCTGCAGGCGATGGCGTGGCTGGGCATGGCGCAGCCGCCGCTGTGGCAGCTGGTGCTGTACATGCTGTGCATCGGCATGTTCGGGGTGGGTGTGGGCATGCTGTACACGCCATTGCTGGTGGACCGGATGCAGCTGACCTTTCCGTCGGGGCTGGCCGTGGCCAATATCCTGCGCGCGCTGACCGATCCGGCGCTGCTGCGGCGTTCGGTGGCGCGGCTCGGGGGCGGCATGGCACTGGGCCTGGGCTGCGGCCTGGGCGCCGCGCGCATGCCGTGGCTGGCGGCGCTGGACCTGTCGGCCGCGACCTTCGGCGCCGGGATGATCGTCGGCGCGCGCGTGGGCATTGCCGCGCTGGTGGGCGGGCTGGCCGGCTGGGCCATGACCCCGTGGTTTGTTGCCGCGGGCTGGATGGCGCCTGGCGAGCCCTATCGCAAGGCCACCTTCCTGGTGGCCCTGGGCATGATCATGGGGGCGGCTGCGGTCGATGTGGCCTTGCTGCTGGCGCAGGCGTGCCGCCAGTGGCGCGCGCGCCGCCACCCTGCGCCGCGGCGCGGGCCGGGCATGGGCTGGGTGGCGGCCTGGGCGCTGCTGTGGGGCGCGGCCACGGTGGCGGCGGGCGTGGCATGGTTCGGCCAGCCGTTGGGTTTCCAGTTGATGGCCGTGCTGCTGGTGCTGGTGTTTGCGCTGGTCAACGGCATCTCGGTCGGCATGGTCGACCAGAACCCGATCTCGTCGGCCTTCGTGCTGTCCGTGATCCTGATGGCCGCCGCCGGGCTGCGCGCGCCCCATGTCGGGCTGATCGCCGCCACGGTCTTGCTGGTGGCCACGGCCGAGGCGAGCGACATGCAGCAGGACCGCTCCACCGGCTGGCGCCTGGGCAGCGACCGCATGGTGCAGTTCGGCTACCAGGTGGCGGGCATCGTCGTGGGTGCGCTGGTTGCGGTGGCGATGGCACGGCTGTTCATGCATGCCTACCCGGTGCTGGCGCTGGACCAGACCAGCCTGCCGGCCGACCAGCAGCCGGCGCGCTGGACCTCGGCCATGACATACAAGATCGTGGGCGTGCTGCACGGGCTGGCGCAAAGCCGTGCCGGCCAGCATGTGGCAGTGGCAACGGGCCTCGCGCTCGGCCTGGCTACCGCGGTATTGCGCAAGGCCATCCTCGGCCGGCAGGCGTGGCAGCGCTTCGCGCAAGCCAGCCGGCGCGGGCGGGTGGCGGATTTCCTGCTCGATGCGGTGATCCTGCCTTCGCCCTATGCGTCATCTTTCGGCGGCTTCGTCAACCTGGCGGCGGCCGGGTGGATGGCGGCCGGCGGCGTGGTGGCGAGCGTGGCCGCCGCCGTGGCCAGGCCCGCAAGGCCGGCCCGGGGTTTGCCGCAGGATATGAGCACGGCATCGCTGGTCGGTGGCGGCCTGATCGCGGGCGATGCGCTGGCGGCGCTGGCCATCGGCGTGGCGGGCCTGTTATCCGCCACATTGGGTTGAGGCCGGCTGCGATTGTCAAATTATACTGACGCTTCTGTCCAAGTTTCAGTGGATTGTCAAATCCCGCGACCAGCGTACCATAGGCGGCCAGACTGACGCACTGGCTTGACCCGGAGAATCATCATGGCCCTTGACCAAGAATCCTTTGCCCTGCTGCGCGCCTCGGTGCAGCGCTTCATCGACGAACGCCTGAAGCCCGCCGAAGACACGCTGGAGGAAACCGACGACGTGCCCGCCGAGATCGTCGCGGACATGAAGGAGATGGGCCTGTTCGGCATCTCCATCCCCGAGAACTACGGCGGCATCGGCCTGTCGATGTCGCAGGAATGCGATGTGGTCTACGACCTGGGCCATACCGCCTTTGCCTTCCGCTCGGTGTTCGGCACCAACGTCGGCATCGGCTCGCAAGGCATCCTGATGGATGGCACCGAGGAACAGAAGCAGCAGTACCTGCCGCGCATCGCCAGCGGCGAGCTGATCATCTCGTTCGCGCTGACCGAGCCCAATGCGGGTTCCGACGCGGCCTCGCTGCAGACCAAGGCGGAGCTGGATGGCGACCACTATGTCATCAACGGCACCAAGCGCTTCATCACCAACGCACCGCGCGCCGGCGCCTTCACGCTGATGGCGCGCACCGGCGGCGCGGGCGCTTCGGGCATCTCGTCCTTCATCGTGCCGGCCGACACCCCGGGCATCTCGCTGGGCAAGCCGGACAAGAAGATGGGCCAGCGCGGCACCAAGACCTGCGACGTGGTGCTTGAGAACGTGCGCGTGCCGGCCGCCAATATCATCGGCGGCGTGCCGGGCGTGGGCTTCAAGACCGCGATGAAGGTGCTCGACCGCGGCCGCCTGCATATCTCGGCGCTGGCCTGCGGCATGGCGCATCGCCTGATCACCGACGCTGTGGCCTATGCCAGGGAGCGCAAGCAGTTCGGCAAGCCCATCGGCGACTTCCAGCTGATCCAGGCGATGCTGGCCGACAGCCAGGCCGAGCTCTACGCCGGCCTGTCGATGGTGCGCGACTGCGCCCAGCGCTACGACGCCAAGCCCGCCGGCAAGAGCGATCCGGAGGTCAGCATGCTGGCCTCGTGCACCAAGATGTTCTGTACCGAGATGGTGGGCCGCGTGGCCGACCGCGCGGTGCAGATCCATGGCGGCGCCGGCTATATCGCCGAGTACAAGGCCGAGCGCTTCTACCGCGACGTGCGCCTGCTGCGCCTGTATGAAGGCACCACGCAGATCCAGCAGCTGATCATCGCCAAGCAACTGCTGCGCGACTGACCAGGTAAACGCCCCGCGCGGCAGGAGTCGACATGAACACGATGCAGTTACGCGGGCCGGACAGCCCGCTGCAGGCAGGGCATGATGGCGATGCGCCGCACCGGCTGCGCGCCGTGGTGGCAACCTATCGTCCCACGCTGCAGGCCTATACGCTGGCGGTTTCGCCGGCCGAGCTGATGGCGCTCTGCGCGCTGCCGGCAGAGATGGCGGGCGGTGTGGGCGGCACCTGCGATCCACGCGCGCACGCGTACCTGGCGCGCTTGCGTGGCGAGGTCCAGGCCAGCGGCATTGCGTTGCCGGGTGCAATCGTGGTCGCGGTCAGCGGCGGCAGCCTGCAATGCGAGTCTGACCACCTCTACACGCTGTCGCTGCATCCGCGCCGTGGTGACCGGCTGATCGTGCTGGACGGCTATGAGCGGCTGCTCGCGCTTGCGCATGGCGAACGGCGGCAATGCAAGACGCTGGTGTCGGCGGTGCTGTGGCGCGCCGCGCTGGATGTTGCCGCGACGGTGCCGGCGGCGGAGGCCGCCAACGAAACGATCGACGCGGCCGTAGCGCAGTCGTCGTGCGCGGCGCGTTGGGCCAACGCCACGCGGGTGTGGCATTGACCGGGGCATCGGGCACGAAGAACGTGCTCAGCGCAATATGACGGAAGCCGCCTGCATGGCGGCTTTTTCTCTTCTAGTGGCCCGGCGTGCGCGCAAGCCGCTTATTGCGGCCACACGCCATCGACATCGCGCAGCAGGTGGCCGGCGAGGATATAGTCCCCGAGCCGCGTGGCCTTGGCCTCGAGGTCGAGCAGTTCATGGTCCGCCAGCGTCCCGAGATCGAACTGGCAATAGAGATTGCGTTGACGGAACGTGGCCTTGGGTTTGGCCAGCCCTTCGATCAGGGCTTCGCGGGAACGGACGGCGATGCTTTCTTGTCCGCGATACTGCACCTTGATACCGCGCTTTTCTCCGAGCCTGCCGAGTTCGACGGCATCCTGCCATCCTGTCTCGTAGTCCAGCTCAAGCGCCAGCACACCTTCCGAGGCCAGAAGCCTGAGCGCTTCTGCCTTGCTGCCAGCTCGCACGATTGACATCCACACCTCTTATATCGACTTATACTGTACGAATATACAGTCAACCCGGGGTCGCGGCAAGGGGCTTGCACCGGACGCCTGCCGAGCGCTCCCTGCCTTGCCACTGCGATGTTGCGCTGGCCGCGCCTGCGGCCTTTCGCCAGTGCAGCCGAATATTGTTTCCTGCGTATGTCAGGGCTGCGCCTGCGGTGCCGCGCCGGCCGCTTCGTTGCCTGTGCTGCCGGCCGCGCCGGAGCCACTTCCGCTGCCGGTTGCGCCCGCCTGCGCCGGTGCGCCGCTGAAGTCGCCAGCATAGACGCGCGACAGCGTGCCTGGCTGCATGTAACGCCGAATGGCCGCGTTGACGGCGTCCGGCGTGGCGTTGCGCAGGCGCTCTTCGAGTTCGGCGGTGAAGGCCATGGTGCGGCCCAGGTAGAGCTGGTTGGCCAGCGCGCCGGCCAGCGCGGCGTCGTTGCTGCGGCTGACCATGCCCTGCTGCAGCAGGCCGCTGACGGCCTCGGCCAGTTCCTGCGCGGTGATGCCGTCGCGCACGAAGCGCTCCAGCTCCTCGGTCACGGCGCGTTGCAGGCGCGGCAGGTTCTGCGGTGCGTATTGCGCCTGCAGGCCGAAGCGTCCCGCGCGGTCGAGCGCGCCCACCTGCACCCAGCTGCTCGCGCCATAGCTCAGGCCTTCCCGCTGCCGCAGCCGGTCAGCCAGGCGGCCGCGCAGGCTGGCGCCGCCGAGCACGCGGTTGGCAATCATCATCAGCGCATAGTCCGGCGCGTCGTTGGTCAGGTCGATCGGCGTGGAGGCCAGGTAGATGGCATTGGCCTTGCCCGGCGCGGGCAGCGTGAACTCCGCCGGCGGGATCGGCACAAAGGGGCGCTCGACGCGCGCGTAGGGCTGTTGCGCGCTCCAGTCGCCGAACAGCTGCGCTGCCTGCGCGGCCGCGGCCGCGGCATCGAAGTCGCCCACCAGGCTCAGTTGCGCATGGCCCGCGCCATAGAAGCGCGCGTGGAAGTCGCGCACCTGCGCCAGGGTGGCGGCCTGCAGGTCGGCGATGTTCTCGGCAAAGGTGCGCGCATGGCGCGGGTCGCCAGCGGGGTAGGGGTCGCCATGGCGGCCCAGCGCGTTAGACGCCATCACGCCCGGCTCGCGCCGGATGCTCTCGATCTCCGCGATGCTGGTCTTGCGCAGCGTCTCAAACTCCGCCTCGGGGAAGGTCGGTGCGCGCAGCAGGTCGCGCAGCAGGGCCAGCAGTTCCGGCAGGTGCGCGCGGCGCGTCTCGAAGCTGACGGTCACGCGCTCAGAGCTGCCAGAGATGCCGACGCGCGCGCGCAGCGCCTCGATGCGGTCGGCGATCTGCTGGCGGTCCATGCCAGCCGCGCCGCGTCGGAGCATGGAGGCGGTCAGCGCGCCCACCGTGGTCAGCCCCTGCAGGCTCTGCGTGTCGCCGATGCGCAGCACCAGCGCGCCGTGCACCACTTCACCGCGCGCCGGCTTGGGCAGCAACGCCAGCTGCATGCCGTTGGCCAGCGTCTGGCGCGTGGTGTGGGCCTCGATATTGGCGGGGCTGGGATCGAATGCCGCCACCGCGGCCATCGCCTGCCTGCCCTGGTAGCCGCTGACCATGGCCGTGACATCGGGCGCCGGCGGCACCTGCGCGCGCGACGGCTGCTCGGCGGGAAGGAACACGCCCACGGTGCGGTTCGAGGCCTGCAGGTAGTTCAGCGCCACGCGCTGCACGTCTGCCAGCGTGGTGGTCTCGATGCGGTCGCGCGCCAGGAAGAACAGGCGCCAGTCGCCCTTGGCGATGGCCTCGGACAGCGCCACGCCGAGCGCGCCGGGATCGTTCATGTAGTGCTCGTACGCGTTGCGCATGCGCACGCGCGCACGTTCCAGCTCGGCCTCGGTCACGGGCGCCTCGGCAAAGCCCTCGACCTGCGTGATCAGCCCGGCGCGCGCAGCCGCGAGCGGCTGGTCTTTGGACGTCTCGACCATGAGCAGCAGTGCCCCCGGGTCCTTCATCGCATAGAGCGCGGTGCCGACCGACACGGCCTGGCCACGCTCGACCAGTGCCTTGTACAGCCGCCCGCCCGGCGTATCGCCGAGGATGAGGGTCAGCAGCGAGAGTGCCGTGCTGTCCGGATGCGCACCCGGGCTGACGTGGTATTGCGCGGCGACCAGGCTGTTGTCGCCGGGGCGCATCACTACCAGTTCGCGCGCGCCTTCCTGTGCGGGCTCGACGGTATGCTCGGGCGGCAGCACGCGCGTCGGGCGCGGGATTGGCCCGAAGTAGCGCTCGATGCGTGCCAGCGTGGCGGCGGGATCGAACTTGCCGGCCACCACCAGCACCGCGTTGTCGGGCTGGTAGTAGCGGCGATAGAAGGCGCGCAGGCCGTCGATGCTGACGTGCTCGACATCGCTGCGCGCGCCGATCGGGGCCTTGCCGTAGTTGTGCCAGCGGTAGGCGGCGGCCATGGTCTGCTGCATCAGCATGCGCCCGGGGCTGTTCTCGCCCATTTCCATCTCGTTGCGCACCACCGTCATCTCGCTGTCCAGGTCGGCACGCGAGATCACGCTGTTGACCATGCGGTCGGCTTCCATGCGCAGCGCCCAGTCGAGGTTTTCATCGTTGGCGCTGAAGGTGCCGAAGTAGTTGGTACGGTCCTGCGCGGTGGTGCCGTTCACGCTCATGCCGCGCCGGGCGAACTCGGTCGGGATGGTCTTGCCGGGCAGCGATGGCGTGCCCTTGAACAGCAGGTGCTCGAGCAGGTGGGCCATGCCGGTCTCACCGTAGTTCTCATGGCGGCTGCCGACCAGGTAGGTGATGTTGACGGTCGTGGTGGCCTTGGCCGCGTCCGGTGCCAGTACGATGCGCAGGCCGTTGGGCAGGCGGTATTCGGTGATGCCTTCGACCGATGCCACCTGCGTGGCCATGGCAGGCGTCGTCGTGGGGGCGGTCTGCACCGGCTGTGCCAACGCCGGCGCGCAGGCAAGCGAAGCAAGCAAGGACAGGTGCAGGGCAGTGCGGCGCATGGCGTCTCCGGGCGGGCGGTGGCAGTGGGTTGGCGGGTGAGGCACGAAGCGCATTCTAGCCGCCGCCCCTGCCAGGAACTGTGCCGCAGCCCACGCCCGCGCGCCAGAGGGAAATGTCCGAATCCAGCGGGTAAGCGGTTGCCGGTAGCGGTAGCATGCCGTCATGCACCTCGATCCCGACACCTGCTACAAGGCCGTCGCCTCGCACGACCGCCGCTTCGACGGACGCTTCTTCGTGGGCGTGTCGTCGACCGGCGTGTACTGCCGGCCCGTGTGCGCAGTACGCACGCCCAAGCGCGAAAACTGCACCTTCTACGAGAGCGCCGCGGCGGCGGAGAAGCATGGCTTCCGCCCCTGCCTGCGCTGCCGTCCGGAGCTTGCGCCCGGGCATGGGCTGGCCGATATTTCAGGCCGGCTGGCGCAGGCAGCGGCCACGCTGATCGACGAGGGCTTCATGGCCGAAGGCAGCGTGGCCACGCTGGCGGCGCGCATCGGCGTGACCGAGCGGCACCTGCGGCGCCTGTTCGATGCGCAGTTCGGCGTGTCGGTGCTTGAGTACGCGCAGACGCAGCGGCTGCTGCTGGCCAAGCGCTTGCTGGCCGACACCGCGCTGCCGGTGACCGAAGTGGCGCTGGCGGCGGGTTTCGGCAGCGTGCGCCGCTTCAACGATGTGCTGAAGACCCGCTACGGCCTGACGCCGCTGGCGCTGCGCCGCCGCGCCGCCGACGGCGTGGCCGACCGGCTGGTGTTCGACCTGGGTTACCGCCCGCCGTTTGCCTGGGAGGCATGGCTGCGTTTCCTGGCTACCCGCGCGGTGGATGGCATCGAGGCGATCCGGGACGGCACCTATATGCGCACGCTGCTGGTGGATGCCGGCGGCAGCACGCACACCGGCTGGGTACGGATCGAACACGTGCCGCGCCGGCTGGTGCTGCGCGTGACGTTGTCGGCCTCGCTGGCGCGCGTCATTCCGCAGGCGCTGGGCAAGGTGCGCCGCCTGTGCGACCTGGGCTGCCGCCCGGACGTGGTGGACCGGCACCTGGGCGAGCTTGCCGAGGCCATGCCGGGCGTGCGCCTGCCGGGCAGCGTCGATGGCTTCGAGATCGCGGTGCGCGCGGTGGTGGGGCAGGTGATCTCGGTGGTGCAGGCGCGGCGCATCCTGGGCGCGCTGGCGCGGCACGCGGGACAGGCGCTGGACGGCACGCCCCCGGACGGCCTGCGCTACACGTTCCCGAGTGCCGCCGCCATTGCCACACTGCCAGAGCAAGGCTTGCGCGATGCCGGGGTGTCGGCGGGCAAGGCGCGCACGCTGCTGGCGCTGGCGCAGCGCGTGGCCAACGGCACGCTGGCCCTCGATGCGCACGCGCAGCCGGAACTGACCGTGGCGGCGCTGCGCGAGGTCGACGGCATCGGCGACTGGACCGCGCAGTATGTCGCCATGCGCGCGCTGGGCTGGCCCGATGCGTTCCCCGGCACCGACTATGCGCTGCGCAAGGTGCTGGGCGTCAGTACCGTGCGCGCGATGCACGAGCGCACCGCGCAATGGGCACCGTGGCGTGCCTACGCCGCCATCCACCTGTGGCATCGCTACGAAGCGATGAAGGACGCGGCCAGCGCCGCGGCCGAACCGGAGACGATCACATGACCAGCTATCGCCATATCGACAGCCCGCTCGGCACCATCCTGCTGCGCGTGCAAGGCGCACACCTGACCGGCCTCTTCTTCGCCGGGCAGAAATACCATCCCGCGGGCATTGCCGACAGCCGCGACGTGTCGCCGGCCGATGCCGCGGTGCTCGACGGCGCCGCGTCGGAACTGGCCGAATATTTCGCCGGCCGCCGCGATACCTTCACCGTGCCGGTGCGCTTTGCC
The DNA here is from genome assembly GCF_058787995.1 of Cupriavidus sp. FW305-27. Classification (NCBI taxonomy): domain Bacteria; kingdom Pseudomonadati; phylum Pseudomonadota; class Betaproteobacteria; order Burkholderiales; family Burkholderiaceae; genus Cupriavidus; species Cupriavidus sp. FW305-27. The sequence goes on along the minus strand of NZ_JBYTAG010000059.1, from coordinate 10,589 downwards.
GGCAGCCCGTTCCAGCAGCGCGTGTGGGAGGCGCTGCTGGCCATCCCCTGCGGCGAGACCGCGTCGTACGGCGAACTGGCCCGCACCCTGGGCCTGCCGCCCACGCATGCGCGCGCAGTCGGCGGCGCGGTGGGACGCAACCCGCTGTCGGTGATCGTGCCCTGCCATCGCGTGCTGGGCAGCGCCGGCGCGCTGACCGGCTACGCCGGCGGCATCGAGCGCAAGCGCGCCTTGCTGCAGCGCGAAGGCGTCGGCACCACGCCCGGCTGATGGCGCTGGCCGCGCTGCCATGCCGCGCCTGTTCATTGCCGTGGAAGTCCCGCCCGCGCGGGCGGCAAGGCTGCTGGCGACCCTGCCGCCCGCGCATGGTGTGCGGCCGGCAGCGCCAGAGCAGGTCCACCTGACCCTGCACTTCCTGGGTGAGTGCAACGTGCCTGGCGCCGCGCTGGAGGCCGCGCTCGACAGCATCCGCGCGCCTGCCTTCCTGCTTCAGGCGGCCGGTACCGGGCGCTTCCGCAGCGGCCAGGGTTCGGTGCTGTGGGCAGGCCTGGCGCCAGGTCCCGGCCTGGACGCGCTGCGCGCCCTGCACGCCGATGTCGGGCAGGCGCTGGCCGGGGCCGCGGGCATTACCCCAGAGCGGCGGCGCTTCCATCCGCACCTGACGCTGGCGCGCTGCAAGCCGTCAGTGCCCGAAAGCGTGCTGCGCGCCTGGCTCGACACGCACCGCACGCTGGCCAGCGAGCCCTGGCACGTGCAGCGGCTGGTGCTGTTCGAAAGCCGGCTCGGCCCGCAAGGTCCCCAGCATCTCGTGCGCCAGGCCTGGCCACTGACGCAGGCTGGCCCTACGCCAGGTTGCTGAGCCCCAGCGCCACGCCCAGCCCGCACAAGGCCGAGCCGATGGTGCGGTCCAGCAGCCGCTGGCGCCGCAGCATCGCCGCGCGCAGCGCCGGCGCGGTGAATACGCACGCCACCAGGCTGAACCACGCCAGGTGCGCCACCGACATGAATCCGCCATAAGCCCATTGCACCGGCACCGGCGTGTGCGCACCGACCACCTGGGTGTAGGTGCTGACCACGAACAGCGTGGTCTTCGGGTTCAGCGCATTGGTCAGGAAGCCCATGCGCAGCGCCGCCCACGGCCGCAGCGTGCGCGCACCTTGCAGGTCTGCTGCCAGCGCCTCGCGGTTGCGCAGGGTCTGGACGCCGATCCACACCAGGTAGGCCGCCCCCAGCATCTTCACCACCGTCAGCATGCTGTGCGCATGAGCCATCAGCAGCGCCACCCCGAACATCGTATAGAGCACATGCACCTGCACCCCCAGCGCGATTCCGAGGGCGCTGAGCAGGCCGGCGCGGCGGCCGTACAGGTAGCTGTTGCGGGTCACCATGGCGAAGTCCGGGCCCGGACTGACAACGGCCAGCACGGTCACGGCGGCGACCGCCAGGGATTCGGCGATTGGGGGCATTTTCTGTCAGGTTACGTTGTAATTATCCGGAGATCGCCACATCGGGAGATCCGGGCGTACCCAATTCTGCGTGCCGGAAAGCGCCGTCACAACCGATATATACTCGCGCAATTACGTGAGAAAAACTGACTGATGCACTGGCTGGGCTGGATCCGATTCTTCGAGGCCGCGGCACGCCACGAAAGCTTTGTCCGGGCGGCGGAGGAACTGCACCTGACCCATGGCGCGGTCAGCCGGCAGATCCGCCAGCTCGAGGACACGCTGGGCGTGGCGCTGTTCGAGCGGCGCAACCGCGGGGTCTTCCTGACCGAGGCGGGGCGCACGCTGTTTGCGGCGTCCACGCAATCGATGGAGGTGCTGGCCGGCGCCGCCGCGCGCATCCGCACGCAGCCGCCGGGGCGAGCGCTGGTGCTGTCATGCGAGCCGACCATCGCCATGCGCTGGCTGATCCCGCGGCTGCCGCGCTTTGCCGCGCGCCATCCCGATATCCCGCTGCACCTGATGGCTGCGGGCGGGCCGATCGACTTCACCCGCAGCGGCGCCGACCTGGCACTGCGGCGCAATGACTTTGCCTTCGATGCGCGCTGGCACGCGCGCGAGGTAGCGCAGGAACGGGTGGGGCCGGTGTGCCGGCCACAGCTTGCGCAGGGGGCAGCCACGGTCCCGGCGCGGCTGCATACGCGCACGCGGCCCGAGGCATGGCAGCGCTGGCAGGCGGTGCGCGGCGATGCCGCCCCCGCCGTGCAGTGCGACGGCGACGCCTGGTATGAACATTTCTACCTCAGCCTGCAGGCCGCCGCAGCGGGGCTGGGCTGGGCCATGGCCTCGCAGCTGATGGCCGCCGACGAGATCGCCGATGGCCGGCTGGCCGCGCCGTTCGGCTTCGTTGCTGACGGAACGGCCTATCATTTGTTGTCGCCCGCGCCGTTTGAACACGACACGCGCCGGCTGGTGCTGCTGGCGTGGTTGCGCGAAGAGGCGCAGGCAACGCTTGCTGCGCCGCCGCCTTTACCCCCGGACGCCTGAAAGCGCCGTGCGCGCTACCCCCCGGAAGTCTGTGCTCAAGTTCTGCCACAGATCTGCCGAAGTGAGAGCATGCGTCTTGCCGGGCATCGGGACACGCGCTTAACATGCGCGCGGCCGGCAGGCCGAAGCCCCCGTACCCGGCGATCCCAGCCACTCCAGATGTTGCGTGAATCCATGAATCAGCACGATGCCTCCGGGCCAGCCGATAACGGCGCCGAATCCGACATTGAGCCGGCGGATGACCGTTATCGCCTGACGCACAACTCGCAGATCGGCACCGTGCTGCGCGACCTGTCCTGGCAGAAGTGCATGCTGAGCGTGCGCACCCGCACCGGGCACCAGTTCGTCACGTCGGTCCTGCACGTCGACCCGGTCGACCGCACCTTCGTGTTCGACTGGTGCAACGCGGAACCCGAGCGGATGTCGCTGATGACCTCGGATGAAAATGCGTTCTCGGGGCTGTTGCGCGGCGTGCCGGTCAACTTTGTGGTGGGCCAGCCGGCCGCCATGCGCTATGAGGAAGGCCCGGCCTTCGTCGTCGAATTCCCCGAGAAGCTCTACCACTTCCAGCGCCGCCGCCATTTCCGCGCGCGCACGCTGGTGACCAGGGGCTACCGCTGCGAGATCCACATGTCGGACAAGACCGTGCTGGGGCTCGATATCGCCGACCTGTCGCTGTCGGGCGTGGGGCTGCGCTCGAAGACGGTCTCGGCAGAGCACCTGCCGGTCGGCACCACGGTCGGCAAGTGCCGGCTGGACTTCCGCGAACTGGGCAAGCTTGAGCTGGACCTGCAGGTGGTTGGCCACTGGCTGGTGGGCCATGACGACAGCGCCATCCACCATTTCGGCTGCGCCTTCATCCATCCGGACGGGCGCATGGAGAACTTCCTGCAGCGGCTGGTATTTGCGCTGGAACTGGCGCACCGGGGCTGAAGCACTGGTGCCGAGGCCGCGCAACCCGGACCCGGCTTACCTCAATCCCGTGCGGCTGCCCGGGTAGTCAGCGGCAATCAGGAGCCGATCAGCCGGCCAATTGCCGCCGCGGCTTCGCGTATCGGCGGCAGCAGCCGCGAGATCATCTCTGTTTCAGAGACACGCGCGGCGCGCACGCTCACGCTCAGCCCCGCCAGCACGATGCCCGAGGCCGAGCGCACCGGGACGGCCATCGCGCGCAGGCCCGGTTCCAGCTCCTCATCGACGATCACGTAGTCCACTTCGCGGGCGCGCTCGAAGCATGCTTCCAGCTCCTGGCGCGAGACCTTGGTCTGCAGCGTGCGCGGGCGCAGTTCGGCGTGCTCGAAGAAGCCGTCCAGCACCGTGGCGGGCTGGTGCGCCAGCAGCAGCCGGCCGTTGGAGGTGCAGTAGGCCGGCAGGCGGCTGCCCATGCCTAGCGAATAGTTCAGCACCCGCTGCACTTCGGAGCGCACCAGGTACAGGATGTCGGTGCCGTCCAGGATCGCCAGCGTGCAGGTCTCGTGGATGCGCGCGCTCAGGTTGTCCAGGATCGGCTGCGCCAGAGACACCAGCGAGGTCGACGAGAAATACGCGTGGCCCAGGTGCAGCACGCGCGGCCGCAGCGCGAACTGGCCGTCCTGCTGGCTGACGTAGCCGAGCTGTTCCAGCGTATAGAGGCAGCGCCGCACCGAGGCGCGCGACAGCTGCGTGCGCTGCGCCACCTGCGAGATCGTCAGCGGGCGCTTGCGTTCCGAGAACGCCTCCAGCACGGTCAGCCCGCGCGCCAGCGACAGCATGAAGTTGGGATCGCCGGCAAAACTGGCGAGCAGGTCGGCCTGGGGCCGGGCAACGCGGACGGTGTCGGCCTGTGCATGGCCAAGACCGAGGGGGCGGAGGACGTCCATTGGGAGGTGTGTTGTCTGGGCTTGTTGTCCGATAATCGCGCAATCTTAAACCGGCTGGCCGCCAGGGGCCAGCCTTTGCTGCATGCGCGCATCGCCCGCATCGCCCGCATCGCCCGCATGGCACGCATGGCACGCATGGCACGCATGGCACGCATGGCACGCGGGCCGGATGCTGCACGGCATCAACGCCCAGGAGCGCTGGCGCCGGCGCGCCAGTGCGAAGGCCACCACTCCCACCAGGATCGCGCCGGCCATGACAAAGGCGAGCGACGGGTCCCAGGCCCCGGCCAGGTCGAGAAACCCCAGGCACCTTGGTCGGGTTGGCCATGCCGGACAGGATCAGGCCGATGCCGAATACCAGCCCGGCCAGCAATGAGAAGAGCGTGCCCATCGGTCAGCCTCCCAGCCAATGGCGCTGCACCAGCACCGTCAGGAAGCCCGCCGCCATGAAGGTCACCGTGGCGGCCAGCGAGCGCACCGAGCCCCGCGACAGGCCGCACACGCCGTGCCCGCTGGTGCAGCAAAGGCGCGGAGCGCCCGCCAGTGCAGCCCGAGGCGCGGATCATAGGCGCCGCATGCCAGGCGGGCGCCCAAAAAAAATGTCGCCGCTGGGGAGCGGCGACCGGGGAAGGTCGTCATTCAAGAGGGGGTCTTGGTGACGTAAAAAGTATAGACATTTGAATTAAGACATTACATACAACTTTGGTAGGGTGCGGCCGGCTCACATTTTCTGGATGCTTATGCTGACCGGCTCAGAAGGGTTTACCCAGGAACAGGTAAAAGCTGTATGTGCCTGCGGCGGCGCGGCCATAGGCCAGGTAAAGCGGGCCCAGCGGACTGTCCAGCGCCAGGAAGACCGAGCCGGACTTGAGCAGCCCGGTCGGGCTCCCCGGCACCAGCGGGTCGCCCATGCGGCCCGCCTCCAGCGAAAAGCCTGCGTACACGCCTTGCAGCAGGGTCTGGCGCGCCAGCTTGTTGTAGTAGACCAGCCGCGCAAACTGCAGGTTGCCGCCCAGCAGTTGCCCGGTGGCATAACCGGATTGCTGCAGGAAGCCGCCCCACTGGAACAGGTCATAGCGCGGCAACGGCTTGCCGCCGATATTGCTGCCGACCTTGAAGGCCAGCGAGACCGTGTTGTCGCCGAACGAGTGGGCATAGATGCCGTCCGCCTGCGCCTTGACATAAGCCTGGTCGGCGCCCAGCCCCGGCTGCGAGCCGTAGATGTGAAACCGGGCCGCATAGCCGAAGCGCGGGAAGTCGACGCTGTCGAGCTGGTCGAAGATGAGCCGCCCGGTGATGGCGCCGCGCCGGATATTGCCCGGGCCTGGCGACAGCGACTCCGGGCCGGTGCTCAGCGTGGCGTGTTCCGCGCCGGTCTGCAAGCCCACGCGCAGCTCGCCGTACTTGGTGAACTGGCTGCCCGCGTCCAGCGCGACGTCAAAGCGGCGCAGGTCATAGGTGGCGATGCGCGTGCTGCCCTGGAAGACATTGACCGGGCGCCGCTCCAGCTCGATGCGCGGCGCGATAAAGAAATACTGGCGCGTATCCAGAGGCTGGTAGAACTCACTGATCAGCGACGAGGTCTGGCCCACCTGCGCATCGGTGCGCCATTCGGCGCCAAGCGCATTGAGCCAGGTGCGCCGGTAGCTGCCCACCAGGTTGAAGTAGGCATCGCCGCGGAAATCCGAGCTCAGCCCGAGCCCGAAGCGCAGGTAGTCGGGACCGTAGGATTTTTCCACCGCATTGACCGCCAGCACGCGCTTGCCGGGCTCTTCCAGGATGCCGTAGTTGACGTGCTCGAAGTCGCCGGTGCCGAACAGGCGGCGCATGTCCTGGTCCAGCGTGGCCTGGTCGACCGGCTGCCCGGGCTTGGTTTCCATCACCGCGGTGGCGTAGTCCGGGTTGACGCGCTGCAGCGGCGCCAGCCGGATCTCATCGACCGGGCGGGTGTCAGGCGGCTGCACCGCCTGTTGCCTGGCGCGCAGTTGTGCATATTGCGCCGGCGGCAGCGCCAGCGGCGCGAGGCGGTCGGCGACCTTGCGCGCGGCAGCCTCGCCGATGGGGATAGTTGCCGGCAGATGGTCGAAGTCGGTCGCGGAAAAATCGCCCAGCGCCGGCTCGATCAGCACGTCGGTGGGCCGCAGCGAGGCCAGCGACGCACGCACGTTCTGCTCGGTCAGGATATTGAGCATCTGGCCGGTCACGCCGATGATCGAGGTCAGTTCCTCACGCCTCATCAGCGGCGTGCCCAGGTTCACCGCGATCACGATATCGGCGCCCATCCTGCGCGCCACGTCCACCGGCAGGTTGTCGGTCAGGCCGCCGTCGACCAGCAGCCGCCCCTCGTACTCGGCCGGCGCCACCGCGCCCGGCACCGACATGCTGGCGCGCATCACGTTGGCCAGCTCGCCCTGGCTGAACACCACCGGCGTGCCTGCCACCAGGTCCGTGGCGACAGCGCGGTAGGGAATCGGAAACTGGTCGAAGTCCCGGTAGCCGGGCACTTTGGCCAGCTGGCGCAGCACGGTCTCCAACTGCACGCCCGAGACCGCGCCCTTGGGCAGCAAGAGGCCGCTGGCCTGCACTCCGATCTCGGGCGTGAACAGGTTGGTGAAATCGTCCTGCTTGCGCCGGATGGTCAGGTCCTGGCGCGGCGGGCGTTCCTTGAAGATCCTGTCGGTGCTCAGGCCGCCGACCAGCCGCTCCATTTCGGCGGGAGCCATGCCGGTGGCATAGGCGCCCCCCACCAGCGAACCCATGCTGGTGCCTGCGATGCAGTCGACCGGGATGCGCATCGCCTCCAGCACCTTGAGCACGCCGATATGGGCCGCGCCGCGCGCGCCGCCGCCCGAGAGCACCAGGCAGATGCGGGGGCGCGCGCCCGCGGCCACCTGCGGCGTGGCTGCCGCGGCCTGGTCTGCGGGCGGCTCGATGCCCGAGGCCGTTGGCATGGATGCCGGCTCAGCGGCCAGGACCGAGCCCGCAGCCAGTGCCAGGACCGCCGGCACGAGCAGTTTGTGCAAGCAATGGAATGAGGCTGCCTTCATGGCACCGTGGGGTTCGCTGTCGGCCGCAACGGGCGGCAGTAGCCCGGCCCGGCATCAGCCGGGCGGGGAGGTCCGGCTATCTTCGGGCAAAATGCGGCATTCTGGCCGCCCCCTCGCGGCCGTGCAAAAACAATTCATCACGCCGTTCGGAAGCGTGCAGATCGGCACGCGGCCCCATGGTGCCCTGCTCTAAGATGGACACAGGCGAGGTGCTTGGGGGTTGCATGTACGGTTATTTCTTTTGCCAGACCGCAGCGGGACAGCTCACGCTCATTCCCCGCGAGAAGGACTGGATGCTGATGCTGGGCAATGGCGTGATGGGGAGGTTCCCGGATGCCCAGGCAGCGGTTGATGCCCTGCACGAAGGCACACTGCGGGTGCAGGGGCGGCGCATCGATGCCAGCGCGCTGGGCGTGCCGGCACGCGCGCACGACTGGCTCTACCATGTACTGAGCCGCTGACGCGGCGTACCGGCGGACGCGCTGTCCCGCCAAAGGGGAATCGCCATGACTGCCCTGGTCGAGTGGGCCCGCGAGCATACCTGCCGGCTGTTTCCGATGTCGGCCGAATACCACCGCAGCGACGGCAATCAGGTGCAGGTCAGCTGGCAGGCCGAGCCGGCCGGCTCGCCCGGACGCTGCCGCCTGAGCGCGGCCCTGCAGTTCGACCAGAGCGTGATCGACGCCGTCTACCTGGCCGACGCCGCCGAACTTGCCCGCATCGGCGCCAGGCTGGCCAGCGTGGTGTCGCGCCGGCTTGCCGAGGACGACATCGCCTGCCTGGCGGGCACGGCGCTGGTGATCCCGGTCGGCGAAGGGCTGCTCAGCCACTGAGGGGTCCGGCGGCAGGCCGGGGCCGGCGGGAATATACTGGCGGTTGATCCGCCAACGCGCCTGTTCGCGAACTGTCAGTGTCCCAAGCGTCCCCTGCCGTGTCCCCCGACGACCCCCGCCCGGTGCCGCCAGAGCGGCCCGGCGATGACGAGTGCTGCGGCTCCGGCTGCGATCCCTGCATCTTCGACTACTACTACCAGGAAATGGACCGCTACCGCGAGGAGCTGCGCGCCTGGGAAGCGCGCCAGGCGGCGCGTCATGCCGAGGATCCGGCAAATTGAGCGAGCCGCTGCAACTCCCGCACCCGACGTCCGCGCTGTTCGATTTCGTGCAGCGCCACCCGCGCCTGTTCGTGCTGACCGGCGCGGGTATCAGCACCGATTCCGGCATTCCCGGCTACCGTGACGCGCGCGGCCAGTGGCAGCGCTCGCAGCCGATCACGCTGCAGGCCTTCCTGGGCTCGCACGCGGGGCGCCAGCGCTACTGGGCGCGCAGCATGCTGGGCTGGCCGGTGGCGTGGCAGGCGCGGCCCAATGCCGCGCACCATGCGCTGTCGCGCCTTGGCGCGCACGGCCGGCTCACGGCGCTGGTCACGCAGAATGTCGACGGCCTGCACCAGCGCGCCGGCAGCGAGGGTGTGATCGAACTGCATGGCAGCCTGGCCAGCGCCATCTGCCTGGACTGTGGCACGCGCCATGACCGCGCCGGCCTGCAGGACTGGCTGCTGGCACAGAACGCCGCGCTGCGCGACGTGATCGCCGAGCCCGCCGCCGATGGCGACGTGCATTTCGAATCGCCGCTGTTCGCGCAGTTCCGCGTGCCCGAGTGCGGGCGCTGCGGCGGCATCCTCAAGCCGGACGTGGTGTTCTTCGGCGAATCCGTGCCGCGCCCGCGGGTAGATGCCGCCCGCGCGGCGCTGGAAGCAGCGGATGCCATGCTCGTGGTCGGTTCGTCGCTGATGGTCTATTCCGGCTACCGCTTCTGCGTCTGGGCCGGACAGATGGGCAAGCCCGTGGCCGCGCTCAACCTGGGCACCACGCGGGCGGACGCGATGCTGGCGCTGAAGGTGGAAGCCGGATGCGCGCCGACGCTGCAGGCGCTGGTGTCCCGGCTGGAGCAGCGCACAACAGAATCGCGTTGACGCGATGGCCGCACTGGCATAGCATCGCCAGACCACATCTTCGAAGTCTTCAATTCCCGCCATGACCGCAGACCGCCAACGCCCCGTCAACGCCGCGCCCCCGGGCCGCGCGTTGCCATGCGTGCGTCGCCAGCCTGCGTTCACATCTGTCGCGCCGCCGCCGTGCATCGGCGGTGCGCACCCGCCGCCGCCGCCGCGCGGCTGACGGGCACGCCCCCCAGCCTCATTCGTCTCCGGTAGTCCCGCATCCGTGTCCCTGTGCGCACGGCAGCCGCACGCCTGTGCGCGCTGCCGCTGTGCCATGGCCGCATGCGCGTCGCTGGAGCCTGCCAAGCTGACGACAGATGACATCCATGACAACCGACAAAGACTGCCCGGCGCATTTCGACGCCGCCACCGGCACACGCACCACCAACACTTCCGCCTGGGCCACGCCCCTCTTCGTGCTGCTGTGGAGCAGCGGCGCCATCGCCGCCCGGCTGGCCCTAGACCACGCCACGCCCTTCGCCTTGCTGACGCTGCGCTTCGCGCTGGTCTGCGCCGTGCTGGGCGCGATCGGCCTGGCCAGGCACCGCCTGCTGCCGCCGCGCGGCGAGTGGCGGTACACCGCCCTGACCGGCTTGCTGCTGATCGGCGGCTACTCCGTCTTTTACTTCCTTGCACTCGACCACGGCATGACACCCGGCGTGCTCGCCACCGTGCTTGGTGCCCAGCCGATGCTGACGCTGCTGCTGACCGAGCGGCGCTTCAGCGCCGCTCGCATGGCGGGCCTGGCCCTCGCGCTCGCCGGGCTGTCCATGGTGGTGGCGGACAGCCTGCTGCTGGCCAGGCTGTCGCTGGCAGGCGTGCTGTGCGCGCTGGCCTCGCTCGCCAGCACGACCGTCGGCGCCATCCTGCAGAAGCGCATCACGCGCGCACCCGCAGAAGTGCTGCCGCTGCAATACGGCGTGAGCCTCGCGGCCTGCCTGCTGTGCCTGCCTTTCCAGCCCTTCGCCTTCGATGCTTCGCTGGCTTTTGCTGCGCCGCTGTTGTGGCTGGCGCTGGTCATTTCGATCGGCGCGACGCTGCTGTTCTACCGCCTGATCCGCGCGGGCAACCTGGTCAACGTCACCAGCCTGTTCTACCTGGTGCCGGCGGGCACGGCGGTGCTCGACTACCTGCTGCTGGGCAACCGCATGGCGCCGCTGGCGATGGCGGGGATGGGGGCGGTGCTGGCG